>CAIPPE010000057.1 GCA_903866825.1 uncultured Methylococcaceae bacterium | reverse complement strand
GTCAAGTTTCTTGATCGTGTTATCGATAGAAATTTTTACCCTATTAACGAACCAGAAATAATCCCCTCATGGTCAAGCCCGAGAATTTGAAACGTACCATTGGGAGAAACCTGATTTGGATTGTTAGGCGAAAAATTAGCAGAAGGATCATTGACCTGTATCGCCTGTCCAATTTTTAACCTAGGCTCAAACAACAACTCTAAAGCATAGCAAGTATTGTACCTTTTAGGCGGACTAAGCAATCCGCTAGTCTGATCAATGACCTTAACCTCACCCTGAAAAGCATCACCGGTCGCCAATACATTGATGGTGCTCAAATCAATGAAACATTGTCCATTGGTTTGCAAAACAAGCTCAGGCCATGTGGCATTACTATACGCATACTTACTAAACACCTTTGTATAAGACTGAGAAACATATCCTATTTTCAAAGGCTGAATCGAATTAGACAACGCACCCGCAGAACTGGCCGGCGTCTGTGAATTCTTAACCAGATCATTTAAAAGTTGTGAGATAATTTGATTCTGTGTAACTGGTTGATTAAAAGAAATACTAGAAAAACAATTTCTCACAGTAAAACCAGCGTCGGAAGCGCGAATCTCTGTGATATAATCAGTACGCCCCTCATCTCGATAAGACATGCAGGTCGTCACAGTACCCGTAAACACAACGCTCAAAGGATAAGAGTAACCAGCCAAGAACGTAACGCTTCTTGTCAAGTCAAAATCAAAAAAATCTTTATTGATAGAATTGCGGGTCGTATAATTCAAATTATAAAGTAAAAAAGTAGCCTCTTGACACGACTGCTGAATATCCCGCGTAATCTTAAACTCGCATGTCAAGGGGAAACTGATAATATGTATCTGATTATCATTTCCCGCGATGTGCAACTCATATAGGCGTCCAAATTTACTTAATGACATTTGTCTCTACCAATTGAATCTCATTGACCACTGTACCGGACGGCTGGGTTGCCTGTGCATTCAACAGATAAAGTACCACCCGACCAGAGGTGAAATCGTTTATATAAATAGGCTCATACCCATCAGAAACCCAGCAATACAGCCCGAAGTTAATAACATTGCGAAACTGACGCAAAAGATTCGGAGAATTAACCAACCTCCGCCATCCCTGCGATAATAATGGATGGCTGAAATTGTAATACCATCCCTGCTGATTAGCCCAATAGGACAAATTGACCGTGACGATAGAACCGTCGTACACCGTCAGAGAAAAAGATTGATTCGGATTATTGGATAAATTATTAACAATATTCATGACACCGCACCCAATAAAGAAACATTAAAAGGATTATTCGAACTGTTTGTCGTAGAGCCAGCAGATTGACCCAACGCCGTTGGAAAGTTCAAAGATGAATTATCTCCATACCGACCAGCCAAAGAAGGCGTACCATTGACATTCTGTGTGGCAGAACCTAAAGGATTAAATGTAGACGTAGCGGATGTGCTAGTCGTCTGCACAGTTCTAATCATTTTAAAAGTCACGCTAAAATCAGAAACATACCGATTATCATCACGCTGCAGGACC
>CAIPPE010000056.1 GCA_903866825.1 uncultured Methylococcaceae bacterium | reverse complement strand
GTTTGGAGCGTAATGAGCCGGTTGCTGTAAAAGCAAAGTTAGAGCCTAGCAAGGGTCATGTGCCTAGAAAAAGATAGTAAGTTATTGGCTTAGCTGTTTCAGATTCTCCCTTTTGAATCTGTATGTAGCGTTAAATAATTTAAGGGTTGCTTAACTTGAATCTATTGGTATAATAATCGGCTATTGAAGTTATCTTAAACTTCAGGCGCGTAGCTCAGTTGGTTAGAGCACCACCTTGACATGGTGGGGGTCGTTGGTTCGAGTCCAATCGTGCCTACCAGACATTAAAGCACTGCTTAAGCGGTGCTTTTTTTATTGTAGCAACTAAAAACATATTAAAATGCCAGTAATTACTCTTCCTGATGGCTCTAGTCGTGAGTTTGACCATGCTGTAACAGTAATGGATGTTGCCCGATCCATAGGCACAGGATTGGCTAAAGCTACCTTAGCAGGACGTGTGAACGATGTTTTGGTTGATGCCAGTACATTGATTGATCAAGATATTTCATTGCAAATAATTACTATAAAAGATAATGATGGCGTTGATGTTATCCGCCATTCTACTGCGCATTTGTTAGCGCAAGCAGTAAAGCAATTATTTCCTGAAGCTCAAGTAACCATTGGTCCGGTTATAGAAAACGGTTTCTACTACGACTTTTCATATGAAAGACCATTTACTCCCGATGACCTTAAATCAATTGAAGCCAAAATGCAGCAGTTGGTTTCTGAAGATCACGTCATTACTCGTTCTGTCTTAAGTCGTGATGCGGCAGTAGATTTCTTCAAAGGTTTAGGTGAGCGTTATAAAGCTGAATTGATTGAGTCAATTCCAGCGGACCAGGATTTATCGCTTTATGAGCAAGGTGGCTTTACAGATCTTTGTCGTGGGCCTCATGTCCCAAGCACTGGAAAGTTAGGTAGCTTTAAATTAATGAAGATTGCCGGCGCTTATTGGCGAGGTAATTCTGACAATGAAATGTTACAGCGTATCTACGGAACAGCATGGGGTGATAAAAAGGAATTGCAGGCTTATTTGCATCGTTTGGAAGAGGCAGAAAAGCGTGATCACCGTAAATTGGCAAAAACCTTTGATTATTTTCATATCCAGGAAGAAGCGCCAGGAATGGTGTTCTGGCATGAAAAAGGTTGGGTCATTTATCAACAAATAGAACAATATATTCGTGAAAAGTTACGGGTTAATGGTTATGGTGAGGTCAAGACTCCTCAGCTTGTAGATCGCTCTCTTTGGGAAAAGTCTGGGCACTGGGATAAATTTGGCGCGATGATTTTTACGACGCATTCAGAAAGTCGTGATTATGCTATCAAGCCCATGAACTGTCCCTGTCATGTTCAGATTTATAACCAGGGCATTAAGAGTTATCGTGATCTGCCTATCCGTATTGCAGAGTTTGGTTCATGTCACCGGAATGAGCCATCAGGTACTCTACACGGTTTGATGCGGGTTAGAAACTTTGTTCAGGATGACGCCCACATCTTCTGTACAGAAGGCCAGATTCAAGACGAAGTATCGACGTTCATTGATATGTTGTTTTCAATATACAGTGAATTCGGTTTCGAAGAAGTTATTATGAAGTTATCGACTCGCCCTGAAAACCGTGTGGGTGATGATGCGGTCTGGGATAAAGCAGAAACAGCATTGGCTTTGGCATTAGATAATAAGGGTTTAAAGTGGGATCTGCAGCCAGGTGAAGGTGCTTTTTATGGTCCTAAAATTGAATTCTCATTGAAAGATTGTATCGGACGTGTCTGGCAATGTGGCACAATCCAGGTTGATTTTTCTATGCCAGGTCGACTCGGTGCAACCTATATTGCTGAAGATGGCTCAAAGCAAGTTCCAGTTATGTTGCATCGTGCCATATTAGGTTCCTTGGAAAGATTCATTGGAATTCTGATTGAGCAATATGCTGGTACCTTCCCTGTTTGGTTGGCGCCTGTGCAAATCATGGTGCTTGATATAGCTGATCGTCATGCTGATTATGCCTCTCAAATCATGAAGACACTAGAGCAACAAGGTTTTAGGGTAAAAATTGACTTGAGAAATGAGAAGATCGGGTTTAAAATTCGCGAGCACTCTATGCAACGAATACCGTATTTGGTAATTGTTGGTGATAAAGAATTAGAACAACAAAATATTACAGTGCGTACACAAAAAGGTGAAGATCTAGGTAGTCTTTCAATCGGTGATTTTGCCGAGCGTATTAAGCAAGAGATTGCGGATCGAAAATTATAGTATTTATTGGAGGATTAGGGTATCGCTGCTAAAAAAGATGAAACGCGCCTGAATGATTTTATCACCGCTAGACGGGTGAGGGTTACAGGGGCAGAGGGTGAAGCATTAGGTATTATCTCATTGGATGAAGCCAAACAGATTGCATATGCGGCAGACTTGGATTTAGTAGAAATATCACCAAACGCGGATCCCCCGGTTTGTAAGATAATGAACTACGGCAAATACCAGTTTGAGCTTAATAAAAAGCTTCAGGTTGCCAAAAAGAAACAAAAGCAAATTCAGGTCAAAGAAATTAAATTTAGACCTGGCACTGACGAGGGTGATTATCAGGTTAAGCTCCGTAGTTTAACTAAGTTCCTTAATGAAGGTGATAAAACCAAAGTCACCGTTCGTTATCGTGGGCGTGAAATGGCTCATCGCGAAATCGGCATGGATTTGTTAAAACGTATCGAAAAAGACTTGGAAGAAATAGCCATTGTTGAACAGTTTCCAAAAATGGAAGGTCGTCAAATGATCATGGTTATGTCACCTAAGAAGAAAAAATAATCTAACTGATTACATCACTACTTTATTGTGGGATGCAATTCTGTGAGGACATATTAATATGTTTTCATAGTTAACAGCAGAGGATTTGCTGTTTAGAGCATTACTGATTGTGATGCTTGTAATTCTTTAGGGCCATGCATTTTGCCTTGTTGGGTTATATCTCAGGGATTTTTATTTTATATTATTGGAGCAAACAAATGCCAAAGATAAAAACTAACCGTGGTGCTGCCAAGCGTTTTAGACGCACTGGCAACGGCGGTTTTAAATGTGGACAATCACATCGCCGTCATATTTTGACCAAGAAGTCTACTAAGAGAAAAAGACAGTTACGCTCACCCGCAACTATTCATCCATCAGATGT
>CAIPPE010000055.1 GCA_903866825.1 uncultured Methylococcaceae bacterium | reverse complement strand
TTAGTTCAATGTGTTGCTCACCGTTAATCAAGAGTGTTTGTCGTTCTTCATTTAATTCTATGCCGTGTGCGTTAAGTCCTGATTTGTTAACACCATGGAGTCTTTTCAGTAATGCTTCAGCTCGTGCTAAAAGCTCTTGGATATGGAAAGGTTTACCCAGATAGTCATCAGCTCCTGCTTTAAATCCGTCTACTTTTTCATGCCATGCATCACGTGCAGTGAGTATAATGACAGGCACGTCATTATTGTTTTGACGCCAGATTTTTAATACTTCTAATCCAGACAGTTTAGGTAGGCCCAAGTCAAGAATGACAATATCGTAACTCTCGGTAGTCCCTAAAAATTCAGCTTCTTTACCATCTCTTGCTGTGTCTACAGCATAGCCCGCATGCTCAAATTCTAACTTTAGGGACCGAGATAAATTTAGATCATCTTCAACAAGTAGTAATCTCACAAAATCTAACCTCATGGTCTTATGGTATAGAAGGACTTATTGTTGTAAGTGTAGTATTACAAACTGATAATATAGCATGACAAGTTCGTGTTGTAAGCCCTATCATTCCCTCTAAATTTTTATGTTTAATTCGCCGCAAAGTTAGCGGCATAAGGTTTTTATGTATGTCTAATCGTTATGTAGTAAGTTTAGTGGCCAGTTTAATGATTGCCGGATGTACGCCGACTCGGCAAATTGCAATTGATTATCCGTCTAGTCAGGATAATAACCCAAAGACGGTTCAATCAACCCAGTTGAATCAGTTTCAGTCTTTGCCTGGTTTTGAGGTGATTGATGGTGATGATTATTATGTGCGGTTAATTTCCGAATTCAACTTTAAAGGCGATAACGTTTTAAAGTCCGGTTGTAATAACATATCGCCTTCTTATGAGAAGGGAGATCTGTCTTCTTCTTTAGTATTTTTTATACGTAATGACGTGCTTAAATTTAATAATGAAGTGCCAGGTTTTGTGTACAAGGCATCTGCTGGAAAATGTAATTTTAAATTTGAAGCCAGGAAAACAATTTTGACTCCTTGGATACGATTAGATTCAGGTAAAGCAACTGATGTTGATTATAGTTTTATATCCAGTGCTAATAGCGATATGGATGTCTCGGGTTTAACAAATGATGTCACGGCGGCAAGTAATTTATTGGCTTTAACAGGTGTGGGTATGGGAGTCGCTGTTGTTGGTCAGTTTGCTGGTCAGTTGGCAAAAACGACACCTTTGGCTACAGCAAGTAAAACAACTGTCAAGAATAGTTCAGAGTCCCATTCATTGCCGCCACTGGTAGATTTCTCTGGAAAAACAGGTGTACTTAATCAAACCTTATTTAAAGTGTATGCGGTTGCAGAAGGCGGAGTTAATATTTTTGGTGCAGATACTCAGCCGCTAGGTGAGTTAAAGATTTTTCCCGAACTCATTTCTTCATTGTTATTAAAGCCTACTGCAAATGGGGTTCCAGATGCGAGAGATTTGACATTTGATGAGATTAGTTATTTGCCTATTAAATCGGCTACGGGTGAGGTTAAGCTGGTGCAACTGATCGAAGATTCAAAGCATCCAGCAAAGCCCAGTTTAAAACCAGATTGGACTAATTATGCGGATGTTGAGAATAATTGCCGAAAAATAAAGCTGGTTTTGAAGGATCTGGGTTTTAATAAGTTTGATCGTAATGCCTTTCTTTATTATTTCTTAGCCAACAGTAGTGATTGGAAAAATTATAATATTTCTCCTCAGAAGGTTCAGAGTAGTGAAATCTCTACGAAGGTAATGGCAGCTTATCAGGCTAAAAATTTTGGGTCTTGCTTAGCTACTGAGGATTATGTGGTGATGAAATCCATGGGGTTATCGGTTAACTCCCAAGTTGATTGGCAGCAAATGGATTTAGCCAGTCAGAAAAAGGAGCAGTTTTTATCTCCGCTTAAATCGATTGAGCGCCAGTTGATTTCAGTCCTGAATAATCCTAACAAGGTTGAAATGGAGCAGCAGCTATATCCGTTGTTGGCAACAACTAAAAGTGGTGATGGGACTGTGTTATTGCAAAATCATTTAGGTGATTTTGGTTTGGAAAAATTATTGGCGCCACTAATAGTTGAGCCAGTGACGCCATCAGTAAATAATTCATCGGCGACCGGAGGCCCAGTAGCCGCTCCAGTTACAGCGTCTACTTCTACGTCAGATGGAGCACCCACTCCCGTGGTTTCAGTGCCGCTGTCTATTCCTGGCGAGGGGCTTATTGTGACCGCACGTCAGTTAGTACAGGTTATTAACGGTCTAGCGTTTAATGAGTTTAGTTGCGCGCGTTTAGTGCCTGATCAACTGGGGCAGTCGCTAGCTAACGATGGTTTTATTTTGTTTACCACTAAGCCAAATAGTCCAAGAGCAAAAGGTGGTGCTATTGAGTTTGAATTCTCGGCTGGAAAAATAAACCGAATAGCTTTCCAGTTGCCTACGTATAAAGATTTTGAGCAAGGAGTCCTTGAGCATCCGGTGAGTAGTGATTGTAGAATTGATCAGTCTTTTATAAGTAAATTACATTAATGTTGACTAATGGCTGTATTTATACCATACTTTTTTTGCGGTTTTAAATTAAGACTGCATCAATAATAACAACAGGAGAATAAATTATGGCTTTAATTACGTGGACAGCTAATCAATACGGTACTAATGTTGGTTTTGCTGATGAAGAACATAAAATTTTATTTGATAAGCTGAATAAGTTGTATGACTTGGCGGTTGGTGGTGCCGAGCGATCTGCAATTGGTGCACAATTGGATGATTTGATAGCTTATGTGGTCGGTCATTTTGATCATGAAGAGAAAGAAATGATCGCAAAAAACTTCTCTGGCTATGATGCACATAAAGCAGAGCATGTTGCTTTAGTTGGAATCTGTGGTGGTTTACAGTCTAAATTCCATGCGGGTGAGGCTGAAGTAACTGAAGATGTAGGACAATTGGTAAAAGGCTGGTTAGATCATCATATTCCTACTTTCGATAAAGCCTATGCGGAAGTATTAAACAGTTGACATAAATCATTTATTAACTTAAAAAAGCTTGTGACTTTGTTTTGTCACAAGCTTTTTTTTTGCATCAAGTTAAAATCATAAAAGGACATCTGGTATAGATAAGCGTCATGGGTTAAAATCTACACGTTTTTTGTGATATTTGTCGTCTGCATAAATAAAAAACTTAAATAAGTCTTGAAATAATGAAGCGATATAGCATTTACAAGAATTTATAACTACTATCGAAGAGGCTGCTCCGTGAACAAAGCAAAGCAACTATTCGCAGGTCTGATCCTAATGGCTTTAGGGCTTGAGGCAGCGCATGCGGACTATACGCTCAATTTAATGAAAGGGGTCACAAAGGTCAGTAATGACATTTATGACCTGCATATGCTGATTCTGTGGATTTGCGTATTTATAGGTATTGGTGTATTTGGTGCCATGTTTTATTCGATTTACCATCACCGTAAATCAAAAGGACATGTAGCTGCTCAATTTCATGAGAATACCACTGTTGAAATTATCTGGACGATTATTCCTACCTTGATTTTGATTGGTATGGCAATTCCAGCAACCAAAACAATGCTTGAATTGAGTGATGTTGAAAAATCAGACATGACCATTCAGGTGACTGGGCGCCAATGGTATTGGGACTATAAATACCTTGACAACGACATTCATTTTGAAAGTCATTTGGATGAGGCCAGTGAAAAGGTCCATAGAACACCGGGTGCTGACCCGCGTTCGGTTCCTCATTACTTATTAAATGTTGATAAGCCATTAGTTATTCCAGTCAATAAAAAAGTTCGTTTTGTATTGACCTCAATGGATGTTATTCATTCCTGGTGGGTGCCTGATTTTGGTTGGAAAAAAGATGCTAATCCGGGTTTTATCAATGAAGCTTCGACGTATGTAGAAAAACCGGGTACTTATCGCGGTCAATGTACTGAGCTGTGCGGACGAGATCATGGTTTTATGCCTATTGTGGTTATTGCAATGGAACAAGTTGACTATGATGCCTGGGTTAAGAAGACTTTAGAGCAACAAAAACAAAAGCCGGATTTAAGTGATCAGACTACTCAGCAATTATTGACACACGGTGAATCGGTTTATTTAAAAAATTGTGTGGGCTGTCATCAAATTAATGGGGCAGGTGTTCCTGGTTTAATTCCTGCTTTAACCGGTAGTGCGATTGTGACAGGAAAGTGGGAGTCTTTAGATGGCTTCTTGCGTGCGGGTACTTCAAAAATGCCAAAATTTGACAAACTGAACGGTAAAGAGGTTGCTGAGCTGCTGACGTACGTACGTAACAATTTGGGTAATAAAGTAGGTGATACATTACAGCCTAAGCAAACAGCACTTCCCGATGATGATGAATAAGCCTCAGATGCTATTATCGACTCACTCTTTTTTAATTAATTTCGAGGTATAAAGTATGTCTGCTGTCGTAGATGAACATGATCATCATGCTGATGATCATCACGATCACGGTCCTGCTAAGGGCCTGTTAAGATGGATCACAACTACCAATCATAAAGATATTGGTACACTCTATCTATTGTTTGCCTTAGCGATGTTTTTTGTCGGTGGCGCAATGGCTATGGTTATTCGGGCTGAATTATTTGAGCCAGGTTTACAGTTTGTAGATCCTGCTTTTTTTAATTCAATGACTACTATGCACGCGTTAGTGATGGTATTTGGTGCTGTTATGCCTGCTTTTGTGGGCTTGGCTAACTGGCAAATCCCCTTAATGATTGGTGCTGCAGATATGGCATTACCCCGTATGAACAACATGAGTTTCTGGATGTTGGTTGCGGGTGTGTTATTACTTGCGAGTACCCTTTTCATGGAAGGTGGTGCGCCAAATGGCGGCTGGACTTTATATCCACCTTTAGTATTGCAACCGATTACTGTGGGTAAAGCGCTTCCTTTCGCTATTTTCTCTGTGCATTTGTTGGGTATTTCTTCAATCATGGGTGCGATTAATATTATCGCGACTATTTTCAATATGCGTGCTCCATCTATGAAGTTGATGGATATGCCATTGTTTGTATGGACCTGGTTGATCACTGCATTTCTGTTGATTGCTGTTATGCCAGTATTTGCGGGTGCAGTAACCATGTTATTGACTGATAAGTTTTTCCATACTAGCTTCTTTAATGCAGCGGGTGGTGGTGACCCAGTACTTTATGAACATATTTTCTGGTTCTTTGGTCATCCAGAAGTTTATATTATGATTCTGCCAACTTTTGGTGTTGCATCTACTATTATCCCTGTATTTGCTCGTAAGCCTTTGTTTGGTTATGCTTCAATGGTATGGGCGACAGGCTCTATTGCCTTCTTATCATTTATTGTTTGGGCGCATCACATGTTTACCGTCGGTTTACCATTAGCCGGTGAATTGTATTTTATGTATGCGACGATGGTTATTGCAGTTCCAACGGGTGTTAAAGTATTTAACTGGACAGCCACAATGTGGAAAGGTGCAATGACCTTTGAAACCCCTATGCTGTTTTCAATTGCTTTCGTGGTGTTGTTTACCATGGGTGGTTTTACTGGTTTGATGATGTCCATTGCGCCATCTGATTTTCAATACCATGATACGTATTTCATTGTTGCTCATTTCCATTACACCTTGGTACCTGCCTCTGTTTTTATTCTGATGGCTGCGGGATACTTTTGGTTGCCTAAATGGACTGGTCACATGTATAACGAGAAAATTGGTCAATTGCATTTTTGGATATCAGTGGTTTCTGTGAATGTCTTGTTTTTCCCTCAGCATTTCTTGGGATTAGCGGGTATGCCTCGTAGAATTCCAGATTATGCAGTGCAATTTGCAGACTGGAATATGATTTCAAGTGTGGGTGGTTTTATATTTGGAATAAGCCAACTGTTATTCTTGTATATAGTGATCGACACTATAAGAGGCGGTACTGGCGAAAAAGTATCTGACGAAGTTTGGGAAGATGCTGCTAAGCATAGTTTAGAGTGGACTTTACCAACTCCACTCCCTTATCATACTTGGACTACACCTCCTAGTGTTGTGCCTACTGAACACGTTTTGGATTCACATTAAGAGGCATAACAAATATACATTGCCTGGTTATCTAGGTAATTAGGCAATGTTCTATTTTAAGAATATGACAACTAAAAATAAAAATCTGTTAACAGCTGTTATTTTGGTGGCGGTCACCTTAATTGTTTATCTGTTTGCTGTCGCACAAGCTGTTTCACCATGAATGATGCTGTAGGTAAAAAGAACCTTAAATTGGCGCGAACTTTAGTTTTAGTCGCGGTTGCGATGTTCGGTTTTGGTTACGCTTTGGTCCCTCTTTACGATGTATTATGTGAATGGAAATGGATTGAGCGAGATAGGCCGGATGACATTAAAAAGGTCCCGGAGGTTGCTTATAAAGTTGACATGGACAGAGAAATTTCTGTGGAGTTTATGACGATTTTAAATGAGTCAACTTCTATGGAGTTTCATGCGGAAAAAAAACAGTTAAAAGTTCATCCTGGACAATATTATACAGTGAACTTTTACGCTGAAAACAAAACTGATAAAGAGATGCAAGCCAGAGCGATTGCCAGTTTTTCTCCAGCTGTTATCAGTAGTTATTTTGAAAAAATCGAGTGTTTCTGTTTTTCGGAACAAACTTTTAAACCCCGAGAAACAAAAACACTTCCGATGCGTTTTGTTATTAATCCTGAAATTCCAGAGCAATACAAAACCATTACACTCTCATACACGTTTTTCGACAATACTGAAAAATCAGTAAAAAAATAAAAGGGGAATCCTATGTCTACGAATACCGCTTATTACATTCCGCATAAAGCGACCTGGCCAGTAATTGGTACTGCCGGTCTGGTGACTTTGCTGGCTGGATTTGCAAACTATTTAAATGGTTCTTCAATTGGTCCAGCTTTAATGGTGGTAGGTTTAATTATTTTCATTATCATGCTGGTTGGTTGGTTTACTTTGCAGGCAATTGAAAGTGAAACGGGAATGTATAACCATGAGGTAGGCATTTCATATCGTCATGGAATGATGTGGTTCATTTTTTCTGAAATCGTGTTTTTTGCCGTATTCTTTGGAACACTATGGTATACACGTAATTTATCAGTACATTGGTTAGGTGAAGGTGCAACTAAAGAATTACTTTGGCCTTCATTTGAAGCCGCATGGCCTACTAACGGCCCTGGTAAAGTGGGAGGAGATTTTGAACCGATGGGCGCATGGGGCTTACCATTTCTGAATACATTAATTCTGTTGACAAGTGGTGTCACTTGTACTTGGGCACATCATGGTTTATTAGCAAAAAAAAGGGATCAGTTAATTAAAGGATTGATTGCAACTGTAGCGTTAGGTTTTTTATTCGTTGCGTTTCAAGCATTCGAATATCATGAGGCCTATACCGAAATGGGCTTAACTTTAGGTTCTGGTGTATATGGTTCGACATTTTTTATGTTAACCGGATTCCACGGCTTCCATGTCTGTGTGGGTGCAATTATATTAAGTGTGGTTTTATTTCGTAGTGCTAAAGGTCACTTTAAACCAGAAAACCATTTTGCATTTGAAGCGGCAGCCTGGTATTGGCACTTTGTTGACGTGGTATGGTTAGGTTTGTTTATATTTGTCTATCTTTTGTAAGTTTCCAAATTACAATAAATAAAGCGCTGCCTAAGAACAGGCGGCGCTTTTTTTTTGTCGAAAGTTTGTTGATTTATTGAATCGGTTCATTTGACACTGGTTTTTGCAGATGTATTTTTGAGCCGAGGCCGTGAGGTTTGAAAAGGCCGGTTGCTACAGCTATAAAGAGAAAAAGAAATAAAATTATTGAAAGTGTAATGCGAAAAGTCAAAGATTTGACCGTTTTATAAGATTGTTCTTCAGTTTTGTGGTTGATAAGATGAAATAGTGCTTTACCGAGGCTAATAATTATTAGGATAAAGGCAATTATGACTAAGCTTTGAAGAATCATGTTAGAGTTATGATTAGTTGAGTGTTTGCATATTTTCGTTTATTAACGCACTTGTGCCAATAGTTTAAAAATAAAAGCTAGATTTTATGTAGGGATATAATAGTTAAATGAAACTAAAAAAACTCCCAATACTGATTTATCTGTGTACCTTATCACTATTGATAGCATTAGGTATGTGGCAGTTAGGTCGGGCAGAACAGAAAAGATCATTTTTAGAGCAACAAAAAAAGGGATTGTCTTCATCTGAGGTTTTAGATTTATCGAAGCACATTGAAGATAACACTAATTCACTTAGATATAAAAAAGTTCAAGTTGTTGGTCATTATGATAAAGCCCATCAGTTTTTATTGGATAATCAGATCAGTAGCGGAAAGGTTGGTTATTTTGTAATGACTCCTTTCATTATAGAGGGAACTTTGAAAGCAGTATTGGTGAATAGAGGTTGGGTTCCGTTAAATCAGGATAGATCTGACAAGCCTAATATTAATATTGTAAATGAACAGGTTACCCTAAAAGGGCGGGTTAATAATTTTCCGAGCGTGGGTATCAAGCTAGCAGGGGCAGAAATACCGACTGTAGGTTGGCCTTCAGTTTTGCAAGTAATTGATGCTCCTGTGTTGTCTGAAAAACTTGGTTATCAAGTACTTACATTTCAGGTTGAGTTAGATAAAGAGTTGCCTGAAGGGTTTAAAAGAGAATGGCAAGTTACAACGATAATGCAACCAGAGCAACATGTAGCCTACGCTGTGCAATGGTTTGCCTTGGCAGCAACTCTAACCGTACTATTTTTTTGGTATAGTATAAAAAGAACTAAAGATGAATAATCAACAAAAGAAAAATCAACGCTTAATCATCATTATCTTTGGAATGACAATTATTCCATTTATTATTGCTTGGGGATTGAAAGAGCATCCTGGTTTAGTAAAAGGGACTACCAATACTGGGCAACTCATTATTCCTTCATTGGCAATTAGTCGCACAGACTTTGCCGGGTTTGATTCATTCTCAACAAGTAATATTGGAGAGTTACCTGGTCATTGGCTAATTGTTAATGTAATTCCAAATAAGGGTTGTAATGAAATCTGTTTAGATGCATTGCTTAAAACAAAGCAACTGAGACTCATGTTAAACAAAGAATTACCACGCACACGGCGTTTGGTCATTGTCTTTAAAGAGCCTGCTACAGATGTTGCTCAGCAATGGTGGCTTAAAGATACCTTGTTATGGCGGTTAAATCGTCTGGAAGATCAAGAGAGTAAAACGCTTTATTCGAATTTATTACATGAAGAAAATAATCTGGATGATGCGTTAAGAGAAAAATTGATTATTAATGAAAGCCGCGAAGTGGCTCTTAATTCCGACTTGATTAGAGTTAAGCCAAGTGATGAGGTGGCTAAGAAATTGTTGGATATTAGAAAAGGAAATATTCCAGATGGAATGTTATTTTTAATCGATCCACTGGGAAATTTAATGATGCAATATGAGCCAGGCTTTAATACCTATAAGGTAAAAGATGATCTTATGCATTTACTTAGAATTTCACAAATTGGTTAGGAAACAGAATGTTTAGAAAGTTAACACTATTTAGCATTATTTTGATGCTAATAATTGTTGTATCAGGTTCATTGGTTCGGTTAGCTGAACCGGATTTGTTTAACCCAGATTTAATCGCTGTGTTAAAAAACGCGGCTCATAATTATGTTACAGCAATCCTGGGTTTGTCAGTCTTTATTTTAAGCATAACATCGTGGCGGCAACAGCATCATAAGCGGTTTTCAATTCTCGCTTCTTTACTGATAATGTTGTTAGTTATTTTTCAGGCTGTAATCGGGTCTTTTGCAAAGACGATTATTAATATGCCAGTAGTCATTACTGGTCATGTATTATTAGGTCTAATAACTTTCTGGTTGCTGTTTGGATTGTATTTGCGAACTAATCCATTAATAACAGAACATATAACGAAATGTCATAGACGTCAAGGGTTGGTGTTTCTGACCCGTTTTGCCATGATTATGGTAGGAATACAAACTATTTTAGGTGTTTGGGTAAGCTCAAATCATGCGGCTTTGGCCTGTCTAGGCTTTCCACAATGCAACGGTTTTTGGTGGCCTAAAGGAGATTATTTAAGTGCGCTTGATTTAACCAGGGGATTATTTTCAGGTTATTCTGGGGTTATTTCTTACGAAGCGCAGGTTGCTGCAAATTGGCTACATAGAGTCGTCACATTATTAGTATTTGTACTTTTAAGTGCAGTTATGTTTGGTGCGACTGCAATCAACTCATTAAGGTCAGTAAGAACCGCTGGTTTGTGGTTGGGTAGTCTATTGTTTGTGTTGATTGGTTTTTCTATTATTAGTGCAAAACTTCAGTTGCCATTGTGGTTCTTTGCTTTTCATCAATGTCTTGCTGCAATACTGATGCTACCACTGATTGCGATTAGTTTTTATAGTCGATACGGTCAGATCAAAACGTTCAATCTCGATATTATTCAGAGTGAGTCACAGCCTGAACTAGAAGCATTATCTGTAGAAGAGGTTGAGTCAGCCTATGTGGAACCTCTACCTGAATCTCTATATTTACGTCTCAAATCTCAATTAAAAAGAACCCGTTCGGGTTTAAGTGGTCTACTATCAGGATTACCACTGGGTTCAAAAGAGATCAATGATGAATTTTTAGAAGAAATTGAAGCAAATTTGCTGATGGCTGATGTGGGGATTGATGCCACTACTGAAATTATCAGGCGATTAACAAAAAGTCTTGAGAAACATCAATTAACAGATGGTGAAGCTCTTTTAATAGCCTTAAAGCAGGAATTACTTAGAATTCTGACTCCATGTAGTATACCTTTAGAAATTCCCAATCAAGATACGCCATTTGTAATCTTAGTGGTTGGGGTGAATGGGGCGGGTAAGACAACAACAATTGGGAAATTGGCAAAGCGCTTGCAATTACAAGGTCATAGTGTGATGTTGGCCGCAGGTGATACGTTTAGAGCTGCAGCAGTGGAGCAGTTGCAGGTATGGGGTGAGCGTAATGGTATTCCAGTTGTTGCACAACATACTGGGGCTGATTCAGCTTCGGTTATTTACGATGGTCTGCAATCAGCTAAAGCTAAAGGAATAGACGTGTTAATTGCTGATACCGCAGGGCGTTTGCATACTAAATCAAATTTAATGGAGGAGTTAAGGAAAGTTAAACGAATTATGGGTAAGCTGGATGCTGCTGCTCCCCATGAGGTTTTGTTGGTTTTAGATGCAGGAACAGGACAAAATGCCTTGTCCCAGGCTAAGCTTTTTAATGAATCTGTAGCGTTGACAGGTTTAGTCTTAACTAAATTGGATGGTACTGCAAAAGGAGGGGTCATTTTTGCATTGGCAAAACATACCGGCATCCCCATTCGATTTATAGGTATAGGGGAGGGTATTGATGATTTACAGGATTTTGATGCAGAACTATTCGTTAATGCTTTATTTGTAAAAGATTAAGATAACATGATAAA
Source organism: uncultured Methylococcaceae bacterium (assembly GCA_903866825.1). Taxonomy (GTDB): domain Bacteria; phylum Pseudomonadota; class Gammaproteobacteria; order Methylococcales; family Methylomonadaceae; genus Methylobacter_C. The sequence continues at coordinate 1,196 of CAIPPE010000055.1, read as the reverse complement.
TTTTGTCAATGTTAGCAAGCGCTATCCAGAGACTGGCGACGTGTTACGCAATGTCAGTTTTCATTTGCAGCGTGGTGAGATGGCTTTCCTCACGGGGCATTCTGGTGCTGGTAAAAGTACTTTGTTAAGGCTTATTGCGGTGATGGAGCGTACTAGCAGAGGTCAGATATTCTTAGATGGGCAAGACTTGAGTCTAGCAAAAGAAAATCAACTGCCTTACATACGAAGAAAAATGGGTTTTATCTATCAGGATTATAAATTGCTACAAGATAGAACAGTTTTTGACAACGTTGCTTTACCTTTAGTTATTGCAGGTTATGGTCATCATGAAGTGACTCGTCGGGTTAGAGCTGCATTAGATAAGGTTAGTTTGACAGGTAAAGAAAAAAAGTATCCATTAGCGCTCTCAGGAGGCGAGCAACAGCGGGTAGGAATTGCCCGCGCAGTGGTTAATAAGCCTCCTATTATAATTGCAGATGAGCCAACCGGTAATCTGGATCCGGATTTGTCAGAAGAAATTATGTTTTTGTTTGGTCAGTTTCAGCGAGTAGGTGTCACTATTTTAATTGCATCACATGATATTTCATTAATTACACAACTTAATCACCGTGTCTTAAAGTTAGATCATGGTCAATTAGTGTCGAGTTAAATTATGAAGCGGGGTAACAAAAATTTTATTAAGAAGGATCCACCTCTCAGGTTAGTAAAACAGGAAGTTCGCCAGACGACTAAAGCAGGCGGTAACTTTGTAGATAAAATAAATGCTTATCGTGATCTGCACGCACATGCATTATTTTCTAGTTTGGGTCGACTTGTAGCTACGCCTTTTGTTTCTATAATGACCATCTCAGTATTAGCGATTGCTATTTCGCTGGCAAGTGGATTTTATATCTTAGTATCAAATCTCCAGCAGTTAACCGCCAATCTTGAAACGAGTAATCAAATATCCTTGTTTTTGCGAGATGACGTTTCAGATGCACATGCTAAAAAATTAGCGGATAGCATTAAGTTTGATAAAAATGTTCAATCGGTCAAATTAATAACTAAAGAACAGGCCTTAGAAGAGTTTAAAACTTATAGTGGTTTTGGTGCAGCTATTAATGAACTGGATTCAAACCCGTTACCACTAGTGCTTCAAATTTTACCTAAAAATGCCTTGAATGATAAGGAAGCATGGAGTGCATTATTGAAAACTT
>CAIPPE010000054.1 GCA_903866825.1 uncultured Methylococcaceae bacterium | reverse complement strand
TAATTCATTGTTATAATATTTGAGCAGTCTAGGATCCATGATTTAAGCCGCTCTCTGTATTATTTCCATATTACCGGTTTCTAAATCTAGCTCTGTTCTCAGATAAAGTCTTAAGGGTAATGGTTGAGCCCATAGATCCCCTTCTATATCAAAAGTCAGCGCGTTGTGATTCATTTGATTATCTGAAACAACAACTTTTACACGGAGTGTCTCGGCTAAGATACGGGGTTCAAAATCAACGATCGATTGCAGTATTTGGCGCTGTATATCCTGTATTTCAACACCTGATGATGTTTTGCCTACTAAATCTAAAACACCATAATTAACTACTGAATGCTTTACAAAAGGATAGGCTTCCAGGTTTTGAGCTGTTTCAAGATGGTTAGTATTTAATAACCAGGCCAAATCTCTTAATACACAGTCGCGTAACATATTTAAAGAAAGCACCCGTTGTTCACGGGATTCCTGAATATGTTCGGGTGCGTTATCAACCAGTCGATCTAACAGCGAGGGTTGTAAACGTTCCTTTTGAGTTAATTCAGCCACTCACTTAACTCACTGGATTAAATTTAATTTCACGAATATTTAATAGGGCATAATCATTAATATTGGTACTTATTAAGCGTTGCCCCAAGCCAATAAATGTTTCTTCACTCGGCTCTAGCCATTCCGTTTTTCGGGCAAGTTTTATTAAAGAATCTTCAGATAACTCAGATTGCGGGTAGTTAGTTGGAATTAAACCGAACGTTTCACCCCCATTTATCCAGGTAAATTGAGCGGGTATCCATACCATATCTCTTAAATCAGTGGGGGCTTCAATTGAAATACTTTGAATTTGTGTAAAAGGTATCCAGTAATATTGGCCATTAATGATGGATTCAAGAACTGGACCTAATCGGCTATCGGCATCAGCAATCCATTCGAATGCTTCACCGTCTATAGTTCCAGATGAAATAGGTGCTATTTCGAATGCCTCATCCCGTAAACTTTTAGCTTCTTTATATTGTTGTTTTGTTGTCAGGTTGAGTGCTTGAACTAAAAGTGCGATCCATTGCTGTGGATCACCAAAAATCTGGGGTGTTTTATGACCTGAAAAAACGTTCTTGCGTAACAGTTGACACCGGATGGCTTCACGGTATGTTTGTACCATCGGTAAGGTGGATGCATCTAACTCACCAGCTACGTTTAATTGGGTTAAGGCTCTATCCCATTCGCCCAATACTAAAAGCAATTGAAATAAAAATGTACGTAGTTTTGCATTGGCGGGGTCTTTTTTAATCTGATTCTGTAATTGTGTTAACGTCTCAGAAAGATTGCCTTCTTGTAAACTTTGTTCAGCTGATTTCATAAATTCCCTACTATCAATAGCAATAATTAAGCGATTAGCCATATAAATACGCGAAGCCGGTTTTCCGGCTTCGCGCTTTTAATTTACTTGACGTTCGCTTCAATATCCCAGGTAAAAGGAACTTCACCGCCTTCTGCTGCACCCGTAGCACTTTGCTCTTGGTAATTAACTGTTACTTTTGCAAAATTTAGAGAAACATTTTCTGTTAGTTTGGATTCGCCACCACTACCACCCGTACTAAGGGAAGAGACAATGACTTTTTCCAGTTTGATCTTTATATATTCTAATGGTTTATCACCTGCTTTTCGTACAACCAGATCCACTACTGGGATATGTGTGCCGCTAGCGCAATGCAACATCAAAATGGGAGAGGATTTGTCTACCCATTTGGTGAAGCTTAAATCCTGGAAGTTGGCTTTACCCGAACCGCCACCTCCACCATGATGAAATGAACCTGATTGGGTTACACCCCAACTCCAGGCCAAAACATCAATTTCATTTGGGTGTTTACTATCTTTTGACTCGCCTTCAATACCTTGAAGTTTAATAAACATATCTACAGCCATGATCTTCTCCTTACGTTAAGTTGCGTTGTATTACAAATAAATGCCCTCTAGCAAACAAATAAAAGAATTGTTTACCAAAGATACGTTATTAACTTCCGCCTTTAGCAGAGGGTAATTTAGACACTAACCGCAATGATACGGTCAATCCTTCTAATTGGTAATGTGGTCTTAAGTAAAATTTGGAGGTGTAATAACCAGGGTTACCTTCTACCTCTTCAACCACTACTTGAGCTGCAGCTAATGGTTTTTTCGCCTTAACTTCTTCACTTGAAAATTGAGGTGCACCATCCACATAGTTTAAAATCCAGGTGTTTAGCCAGCGTTCCATATCTTCTCGCTCTTTAAACGAGCCAATTTTATCGCGCACCATACATTTCAAATAATGGGCAAAACGGCAAGTTGCAAACAAATAGGGCAAACGTGCTGCCAGGTTAGCATTTGCAGTCGCATCAGGGTCATCGTATTCAGCGGGTTTTTGTAAGGACTGAGCGCCAATAAATGCAGCAAAATCAGAATTCTTTTTGTGGATTAAAGGCATAAAGCCAGACTTGGCAAGCTCGGCCTCCCTACGGTCACTGATAGCGATTTCGGTAGGACACTTCATATCCACACCACCATCATCGGTTGGGAATGAATGAACAGGGAGATTCTCTACGGCACCACCAGACTCTATACCCCGGATTCTGGAACACCATCCGTACAGTTTGAATGAACGGTTAATGTTGGTTGCCATTGCATAAGCGGCATTGCTCCAGGTATAGTTTTTGCTGTTTGCTGCTTCGGTATCTTCTTCAAAATCAAATTCGTCTACAGGGTCGGTTTTAGCACCATAAGGCAAACGAGACAAGAATCTCGGCATCGCCAAGCCTATGTATCTTGAATCTTCAGAATCACGTAGCGAACGCCAGGCAGCATAATCAGGTGTAGAGAATATTTTAGTTAAATCACGGGGATTGGCCAGTTCACTCCATGACTCCATTTGCAAAGTCGAAGGCGCAACACCGGTGATAAAAGGCGCATGGGATGCAGCAGAAATTTGGGCAATTTGAGCTAGTAGCTCAACATCTTGTGGCGAGTGATCAAAATGATAATCACCGGTTAAACAGCCAAATGGTTCGCCACCAAACTGACCGAATTCTTCTTCATAAATCTTTTTAAATAAAGGACTTTGGTCCCATGAAGTTCCTTTGAATTTCTTTAAGGTTTTGCCCAGCTCTTTTTTGGAAATATTCAAAACTTTAATTTTAAGCTGCTCATCGGTTTCAGTGTTATTAACCATGTAATGCAAGCCGCGCCATGAGCCTTCCAGTTTTTGGAAATCTTCATGATGTAAAATCAGATTGATTTGATCCGATATCTTTTTGTCGATTTGCGCGATGATTGACTGAATGGAATTGATAGCGTCATCAGATACAAACGCGGTATCTTTTAAAACATATTCAGCCAACGTTGATACTGCCTTTTCTACTTCTTCCTTGGCTCTATCTGATTTTGGCTTAAACTCCTTATTTAATAGTGCAGAAAAATCATTGCTCTCCTGAACTTCACCGACCGCTGCGGTTGATGCATTTTCTAACTCAGCCATGCTTATTCTCCTGCCTCTGGTTTAGGTGCTGCAACCAATGATTGCAACAAAGCTGGGTCATTAATTATTTTTGAAATTAATTCTTCTGCCCCGCCTTTTCCATCCATATAAGTGACTAAGTTTGCTAACTGAGTTCTTGCTTCAAGCAGTTTATCAACGCCTGCTACTTTTTTGGCAATTGCTGCGGGTGTAAAATCATCCATGCTCTGAAAAGTAAGGTCTACACTCAAATTACCTTCACCGGTCATCGCATTGGGAACATTAAAAGCAACCCGTGGTTTCATGGATTTTAATCGCTCATCGAAATTGTCCACATCAATTTCAAGTAACTTACGATCTGCTACAGGAGCTAATGGTTCAGCAGGAGTACCTGACAAATCCGCTAAAACACCCATCACAAAAGGCAATTGTACCTTTTTTTGAGCACCATAAAGTTCAACATCATATTCAATTTGAACACGCGGAGCGCGGTTACGAGCTATAAATTTTTGACTACTTTGTGCCATTTAACACCTCTTTTAACGTTGGTTGTTGTTAAACTTAAAATTATTTATTTATCTTAAATGTCATCTTTCTTCCCCAAAATAAATTTGGCTTCATCGATACCTGCAGGTGCCAGGTCTTGTAATACATCCATAAAGTTTTTACCTACCAGTCTGATAGCCCTATCGATAAACATGGGGACAGGGCTTGATGGTTCATGTTTTTTATAATATTCACAAACCAGATTTAAGGTTTTTATCACGTCCTGATTATTATTAATGACACCGAGTACCGATTTTTGGGATACGACAACAGTTCCGCCTTCGCCTTCAGCTCCGGCTTCAGTTTCTTCTGTTGCTACTTCGTCTGTTAGGCCTCTGGACTCCAGGGCACCGTCCAGGAAAGCTTTGCTTTCTTTTAAGATTAAACGTAACTCTGCAAAACTGGGTGCATTACTAATACCGACATACTCGGTTACTAACGATTCCAGTAACTTTAGGTTATCCAGGCTTTGGTTTACAGACTTGGAGGTTTGTTTTAGATTGTCTACTTCAGCATCCAGTATGGCTGCATCTATGGTTGATTGGTTAACGTCTTTTTCTTGTCCTGTTGCAGAGGATTTTCCTGAGGCAATGCTAATATCTCGATGACCAAACCGTCCCAGCGCCTTGGATTCAATTAAAGGTATTTGCTGTAATATCTTAAGCAGGGTGTCATAATCACAGAGTGACAAAAGTACATTAATCCGTTCAGTTGGATCATCATCGTCATCTGGGTCTAGTTGAGGATGAATGGTTTCCCAACGAGTTTCAACGGCTGCTTTAAGCAGTAACAAACCATCATCGAAACCTGAAAATCCTTCAAGGGCTGTCAGGGCACGCAAGTAAAAAACCAATAGCCGTAAATCGATAGATTTAGATAACAAAGCCTCTGCACGTTTCTTGATATCTCGCCAGTTGGGTGGTTCTGCTTCAATAACAGTTTTGCCCATTTGTTGTTCGGGCTTGCCTTTAATAACCTGCTCAAGCTCAATAAAGGCTGCATCGTATTGTAAATCTTCCCCACAAACCTGGTCAGGGTCGATATCCTTTAAAAAATCTTCTAGTTCAATAGCCAATGCACTTTACTCCAAATTTTACATAAGGGTTGCTACTATTATTGTGACATTATCTCTAGCGCCACGACTCAGGACTTCATTTAATAATGTACTTGCAAGATTTTCAAGCTTTGTTTCTTTAATCAGGGTTTCAATTTCATTAAAACTCAGTTCTTTATCCAAACCATCACTGGAGAGTAAAAAAACATCCCCTTTATAAACTTCATCAATTTCAAACTCTAACTCAAGTTTGTCATCTGCACCTATGGCTCGGGTAATTACATTCGAGCTTTTAACCGACCATCCCGTCTGACCGTCCAGGCTAGCTTCACAATGATCTTTAGTGAGCTGCTGCAAGTGATTATCCCTAAACCGATACAACCGGCTATCGCCCGCCCACATAAAACCACAACGATGCGAATCACCAACCATTGCCACTACAGTACTTCCTACAATATTACCCTGGTAATCTTGTGCAGCTATATATCTTAGCCGCATATTAACATTTTGCAAACAATAATCAACCTCTTTTGCATAGCTTTCTAAAGTGGTCGATGGAATTAAATCATTTAGCGAATTAACGATTAATTGACTGGCTACATCGCCTGCTTTATGTCCGCCCATTCCATCTGCTACCACCCATAAACAGGCCTCAGGTTTGTTTAAATATGAGTCCTCATTATGTTTACGACGCTTTCCTGTGTCAGAAACAGCCCACGAACGCCAACCAGACTCGACTTTTGAAGGACTCTCGCCAGTTAAAATACTACTTAGGCTTAAATGCGTAGGTTCTTCTGGACTTTTAAATAAACTTTGAGAAATACTTTGGGTTAATTTATTTTCTGTATGATCAACGTGTATGGATTGATTTTCACTTTTTAAAAATCTTGAAAAATTTCCGATAGCCGGTAACCCTTGACAAACTAGCAAAGCTGGCTCTACATCCTCTGCCCCAGCATTACTCCATAAACTATAACCAGGCATAAAAGTTGTCAGTAAGCTGGTATTGAGTTCAATAAAAGCATCCCCCATACGTTCTATATTATCCATAAAGAAGTGATACGATTTAGGATCAGGGTCTTGAGTTGCCGTTGTTATGTTGGGCGATAATGTAAAAGGTGAAATTGTTTGTATAAGTTGATCAAAAGCATCGACATCCAGATTGCCTTCTAAACCTAATAACGCGGCATCTTCAAGTTTTTCAAACCAAAGATTCCCCGTTGAAAACAGTAATGGTAATTGTGGCAGAGGTTCAATTAGAACAGCTACAGTAAGTGGAAAATAGCGCCCCACCCTATCAACGCTTGGCATTAATATGCCGGCCACTGCATGATGTCCACACACTCCCGGACTTAACAAAAAGCGCCAGATAGGGCTGGTCAAATAACTATTTAACCAACCATCCCCCAACTCTTCTTGACTGCAAGCAATTGATCGTTGCAACCAGGGATCCCAGGAATTAATAAATTCATCAGGTAATCGCCTGGAAATGAAATCACCGACGATCGGCAATTTACCGTAAAAACCGACAGATGTTAAAAATTTCAATGTTATAAACTCGCAGGAAAGCGGATACTGTCAAATTCTTTTAAAGAAAATGGATTATCTACGCTACTTGCACTGAGTTCGTAACGTGCTTGCAAGCCTTCGATTTCAAAGGTCAGCAAATATTTATCTTGATCTGTTTTTTGAATATGTGCCAATTCCAGCACTCTAAACCAAGCCCATTGTCCTTCAACTTCTTTATGAAATTTTTTACCGTCTTTAGTATCAAAGCCAAAACTGACTAAACGACTACCGTCAGTTCCTGGCCATTGAAACGAGGCACTTTTAGACCCTTCGGCAGGGTTATATTTTGCTTGTTGTCCTTCAATATTTAACCAGAATGCGGTTGCATTGGTATCCAGTGATATAGGCTTAAGATTAAATTTAACCAAGGGTGATGAACCACCCCCAGCAAAGAATATCTGCCTGATTTTAGCAGCCGATTGAAGCTGACCCAGAACAGCAGGTGATACTGTTATTGCTTGTTTATCTTGAGTAATCATTCGCCAGCTTTTACCGCTGGTATCTACAAAGGCTTTTAGATTGTTATTAAAAAACTGATCCAATACACCGCCTTGGGCAAAAAAGCGACTAAAGTCTTCAAGCGTTATATCTTTATTACTCGCCCTGGAAAATGGATAGCGACCCTGAATACCCGCTTGATACAAAGGCATCACTTCACTTTGCCAAAGTCGATTAAGCTGTGATTTACTATTATCCAAAATGATATCCTGATTACCCGCTGCTAAGACCTGTGTCATACTTTTAATGGGTTCAGGTAAATGGGCAGCCTCCATCTTCATTTTTGCAACAGCATCACCGCCACCACCTTGTTTGGCTTTTTCTATAGCGACCCCACCCACATTAGAAGTACCACTCAGATCTATCATATAGCCATAGAGTTGACCCAACACTTCAATGGTCCTGTCTAAAGGAACAGCCCCTCCAGTGCCTCTAACAAGAGATGATAAACCTTGAAAGTGCTCTTCAACTTCACTACCCAAAGGCTTCGCAATCTGACCATTAGCACCTGTCGACTTGGCAGCATCTAGCAGCTTCGTCATTCGTGGATCAATGGCTTTCACCACACCTGCCTGTTTGAGTTTTGCTGCTGCATCCTCTGGACCCGCTGGTTTGTTTGTTAAAGACGTTTCTTTATTAACGGCCTCTAATAATTTCCGTAGAGGCGAATCAGGGCTTGAAGCAAACTCCAGTACCTCTGTTGCTTGTGCAGGGCTGCTGGTAGGTTTAATTTTTATATTATCGAGCAGTGTATCCCAGTATTTAATATAGTCTTGATAATAATAGTTTCGAATGTCTTCGTCTAATTTATCACTATTAACTGAATCTGATTTTGTAGAACCAAGCACCCAGCTACCATTCAATGACTCGTCAATTTGTTCTTTGCTTTGTTTTAGAAAAACAGAATAAAAACCGTCATAAGTGAAAAGATAGGGGATTGTTTGTTGCCCTAAACTACCTGTCTTAGTCGTGAATACGCGATCCGCATTAATACCCAATGCATCTTGCAATTTAAAATCTTGTGATTTGGATTGCAATGAATCATTTTTGATGCGCATATAAATTTGTTGCGCAACCGGAATACGGTTTAGTATTTGTCTAGCAGCTGAAATTAAACGCTGATTAAGTTGTTGTGACTCTGGAGGTAACTTGATTAAATTTTCTAGATGGGTAAGCAACTGCGCTTGGGTTTGTGTATCGGTTGCGTAGGTATTTTGCCAGTCAACAGCAACCCAGGCACTTACTAATTCTGGTTTGAATTGTTTGGTATCCCCTAACATTAGATAGACTTCTAATAAAGAATATAATATATCAGGGTTATCCGTACTGGCCTTAATACGCTGTTCTAAACGATTTTTTATGAGTGGTAATAAGCCATTTTGCAATAAACCGTTGTATGTTTCGTTAATAACAGGCTGTAATTTATCGCCTTGATATAACCCAAAGGACATTAAAAAGGGTTCATCATCAGAATAAACCTGGGTAATGCCTTGCACTGCATTCAAACGTACTAAAAGTGCAGAAAAATCAGATTGCCAGTTTGGGGTTGAGGAAACAATATTATTGTATTGATGAATTTTTTCTAAAGTCTCAGCGATTTTTGTTTGATTTTTCTCATAACTGGTTAACCACAAAGCAGACATCACAATAATAAGAGTGAAAGCGGAACCATAAACTCCATTACGTAAGAGTGTCTGGATTCGCTCTATTTTAGGATTAACACCAACAATCAGCGCCTCTTCAAAAATCACTTCTTTCAGCAAGCGTGTTATAAAATAACTTTTTCCTTTTCCACTGAGTAATGGCGCAGATGATCGGTCTAGCTTAAAGGTATTTGCGAGCATTCCCATTAATCGATCTATGGGCGTACCTTCTTGGGTCCCGGATGTTAAATAAACGCCACGCAAATAAGGTGCACTTTGATAACGGTTTGCCCCATAACATTCTTGTAAAAAACTTAGCAGGCTTTCTCTTAACAAAGCCATTCGTTGAGGAAATCCAAAAATCAAATTGCGTCTTTGTATATCACGCTCTTCCTGAAGGCGTCTTGGTAACTGCTCATTAATGCGCTTTAATAAATCATCAAAATCCTGACTGACTCTTGTTACTACATTAACTGGATTATTGACATCCTCTTCGGGAAAAGTTACCCCCCATACCTGCTCTCTTTCTTCTTTACTTAAATTAGCAAAAAAATCATTAAAACCAGCAATTAAATCTGCTTTAGTAAATAACATGTAAATAGGAAACCGAATGCCAAATTGACTGTGCAATTCTTCAATACGTTTCCTAATAGCCTGAGCGTGCTGACTTCTTTCTTCATCAGTTTGTTTGAGTAAATCAGACAAACTCATAGTAATCAGTGCACCATTGATGGGTCTTCTGGGTCTATGCTTTTTTAATAAATCTAAAAAGCCTAACCAGGCGGCCTTATCAACTGCCTCATGACTGTCTTGAGTTACATAACGTCCTGCAGTATCAAGTAATACGGCTTGATCAGTAAACCACCAATCACAATTCCGAGTACCCCCTACACCTCTCAGTGCACCTTTACCAAATCGGTCTGCCAAAGGAAAATCTAAACCTGAATTGATAAGTGCGGTCGTTTTTCCAGAACCCGGTGGACCGATAATAATGTACCAAGGCAAATCATAGAGATAATTTTTACCTTGAACATTTTTAGCCCCCCTCTTAAGAGTTTGCAATGCTTCATCAAAGTTATTAGCTATTTTTGCTACATCGGCATCAACGTCTTTATCTATTTGCGTTGAACCTGCATCGGCTGGCGATACTAAATCAGTTGCCATTTGAGCATTCGCCTGGTTAGCTTTTAATTGTATACGGAGATTATTTAATCCCCACAAAAGCACCATAACCAGAATAACTAATAATCTAACGAAATCTGACTCTAATGGAGTATGTCCCGCAATAGCTATAAGTGGACCAAAAAACCAAATCAATAAACTTAAGGCAATAATGCCTAACAGTTGAATAACCCATTTATTTTGAAAAAATTTAATCACTGATTTCACGGCTTATCCTTGGCGACTATATAATAATTTCTACGCGGCGGTTCATAGCTTTATGCTCCGGACTGTCGTTGGGAACCATTGGTTGGGTATCAGCCCGACCTTCCGACACTATCGTAGTATTTAGTTTATTGTTATTGGTTAAAACTTCACTAACCGATAAAGCTCGCGCTTTTGACAAATCCCAGTTAGAAGGAAATTTTGCAGAGAAAATAGCTGAACTATCCGTATGACCAACAACCGTGATTCGTTCAGAAATCTTACTCAGCGCCTGACTAATTTTATCCAGAAGAGGGTAATATTCAGTACTAATTTTATCGCTACCAGAGGCAAAAAAACCTTTACTCATAATTCGAATAATTGTTTTGCCATTTCTTTGAAGAAGTTCGACTTGTCCGCTTCGAACTTCTGGCTCTAGAAATGTTGTTAGCTCATCAAACTGCGAAGGAGTCGAAACAACGGGTGCCTCTGCTGATTGGGATGGTTCAATTACTGGAGAGACGAGAGGTTGGACATTAAAACTATCTTTAAGAGAATATAGCTCTGACAATATCGGATTTGATGCTGTATTGACTGAATAGAGAAAACCTAAAAAAACCAGCATCAATACTAAAAAAGCAATTGAACCAATAACCCATAAAGGAACAAACTTAGCGAGAACATTTCGTTTATCTTTAATACCTTGCCAATGAATAGATAAAGATCTTTCTATATCCCCTCGTTGTCGCTGAATAATTTGATAGGTATTTTCTCGAATTTCATCGAGTTTGCTTAATCCGTGATCCTCAATTCTATATCGACCTTCAAATCCCAAACATAAACAGAAGTACAACAACTCAAGTAAATCTAAATGGGTTCCTGGCTGTTGCATGCAGTTTTTTAAAATCAGAAAGAACTTTTCACCACCAAATGTTTCTTTATGAAACAAAATTAGCAATCCTTGTGTACTCCAAATGCTGTTGCATCCCCAAGGCGTATTTAATATGGTTTCATCTAAAAGACTACATAAAACATATCGAGCGGCTTGAGCTTGTTCACTTGAGACATTCTGATTTTTGATTTTTATATCAAATTGTTTAACTTCTTCGATAATACTAACTCTTAGTCCCGCAATATCAGGGTGGCTTGAAGTATTACGTAATTGCGCTACTAATGATAACAATGAGAGCGCTGCACCGGTTATTGGATTAGTAGTAGAACGGGCACAAGCCAAGCGTAAACTTTCTGTTATACCCTTTGTAGCATCTGAGCCTACAAAATTACCGGGAGGGCTAACAGGAGGCTGAATATTCGGTTGGCTTTGCGATTTTCGCCCGCCGGGCATAGGCCTAAGAATAGTTTTATCATCATCAATGTAGCTATTGTTACCAAAAGGATCATCTTTATTCATCGTATCATCCGTTTTTAATTGCCCAAAATTCTAACTCAAGACCAGGAAAGTCTCCGGCTATGTGAATGGCGAAACCACCCGATTGTGGCATCTGTTTCCATAAATCACTTTGTTTATTTAACTCAAAATAAGCAAAACCCGCATGATAAGGAATTTGTCGTGGAGCAACAGGTAATGCTTGAATGGTAATACCGGGTAGAGCATTTCGAATTAAAAGGTTAATTTGCTCAACCGGCCCAATCTTAACTTGTGAAGGAAAACCACTGCGTAATTGTTCTATGGAAATTTGTGCACTAACGGCCAGGACAAACACTGCACCTTTGAAAAGGTTAACATCAGGAACTCTTGCTCCCCTGATTCCAAACTTTGGCTCAGTCAGTGGTATAAATATCGCATTCTGTTCCAAGACCGAACTTAATAATAATCTCAACTCATCCATGACTTTCTTAAAAGTTTTCTGTAGATCATCATGATCATAAGCTGGAAAGCTTATGGGTCTTTTATTGGCTTTGCAAAAAGTTGATAATTCACCCGCTAATTGGACTGCTATACGATAGAGACTTTCAGGATGCAAACTGGGAATGTTTTGTAAATGCTCAAATAATGGCTCTATCCTGTTGACTAACTGAAGCAACATATAATCTGATATTTCTGCTACCCCTCCTCTTCCCGCTTCAGAAGCTCTCCCACCTAAGGCTTCACCACGAGTATGCAATAAACCAAGCAGTTCTTTAATGAAGCCTCTTGTGTGCGATATTGCATTACAATCAATATTAGTTGGAATATAGCTTTCGTCGAGAATAACGTTTTTATCAATCCTTGATTCAATAACTCTAGCGATACCTATACAAACATGGCCTGATCTTTCCTGCCTTTCTAGCATTAGGGAGGTATGTAGTTTTGCGATCATGACGGCTGAGGTGGCATTTGTTGCAACATTAGCATCTCTTACCTCAAATTCTGCAGCACGATATCTAGCTAAGTTATTAAAGTTTTCATCAGTGTCCACTTCAACTGCCCCTGGTAATTGAGCCGGCAAACACAAATAAATGATATTGTTTTGAACATCTGTCGGTATATCGATGGGTAAAGGCAGTCCATCATCTTCAGGCAAATTAAAAGGCGTACCATCTGGAAATATTCCGCTACACTCTTCAAGCGAAAACTTCCCAATGGCTAAAAGACGAGTATCTATTTTAAAGCTCTTAATGCCCCAATCATAAGGCTGTAAGCCACCACAACGTTGTCGCACCATCGTTTCAAAATAACGATCATGTTGCTGGAAATGTTGAGGCCTCAGAAACATGCCTTCTGACCAAACTGTCTTATTGTTCTGTGTCATTTATTATTACCGCATCCTAAACTTAAAAAATTACCGGTTCTAATGTTTACGTTGATTTGTTAATTGTTTTATCTGCTGTTCATAAGCTTTTACAAATGCATCACCATAAAAATTTTCTACGGCATCTTCTACCGTATTATGATAAGTTTCTTCAAGCTTATCCCAGCACTTGGCCTTTTTCTGTAAAACAATACCTTGTTCGAATTGTTTTTCTATAACTTTAGGATCAAAGGATTTTAACAAATCTGTTAAAGAAGCCTGTATTCCCGCTTGCATAGCTAATTGGTGATGCATAATATCACTAAAACTTTCTTCAATCGCTGAAGTAGCTTCTTTGAAACCCTCCGTATGATTTTCAAGAAGTTGACGTAATACATCATCCGTTGAGAACCTGAACCTGTCACACAAGATCCTGCCAAGCTGGCCCCCGATGTTGTCGCTGTCATTGGGGCCAGCCTTGTGCAGCAGGGTGTTTCTCAAGAGAC
>CAIPPE010000053.1 GCA_903866825.1 uncultured Methylococcaceae bacterium | reverse complement strand
GTGAATGAAGCGCATCACGCCGTTAAAATTGCAGGCGATCAAACACACCCTGCCAATACCGGACGCTTATGTTCTAAAGGTTCTGCTTTAGGTGATACGCTTGACTTAAACAGTCGCTTATTAAACCCGCATATTAACGGTCATCCCGTCTCTTGGACAACAGCACTGGATACCGTCGCCAATACCTTCAAAGACACCCTTGAACGCTATGGCCCTGATTCAATCGCTATCTATGGCTCGGGACAATTATTAACCGAAGACTATTATGTAGCCAATAAACTGATGAAAGGATTTATCGGTAGTGCCAACATGGATACCAATAGTCGTTTGTGTATGTCCTCGTCTGTGGCCGGTCATAAACGCGCATTTGGTTCGGATACCGTGCCCGGTTGTTATGAAGACTTTGAACACGCTGACTTAATGATCTTAATCGGCTCTAACGCGGCGTGGTGTCATCCAGTTATCTTTCAACGCATTCGGGCCGCCAAACTCGCTAACCCAGAATTAAAAATAGTGGTTATTGATCCACGACGCACAGCCACTTGTGAACTGGCTGATTTACATTTACCGATTGCCAGTGGCAGTGATGGTCTTTTATTCAATGGCCTATTAAGTTATTTAAGCCAACATTCGCATTTAAACCAGGATTATATCAAGCACCATACCGAAGGTTTTGAGCAGACACTGATCAGCGCTGAACTAAACGCCCCAAGTGTTGCCGACGTTGCGGCTCAATGCCATTTAACAGCAGCCGATGTACAGTGTTTTTATGACTGGTTTAGCGACACTGAAAAAGTGCTGAGCCTTTACAGTCAAGGCATTAATCAATCTTCTTCCGGTACGGACAAAGTCAACGCAATCATTAATTGTCATTTAGCCACCGGAAGAATTGGGCATCCCGGCATGGGACCTTTTTCACTGACTGGACAGCCCAATGCCATGGGCGGACGTGAGGTCGGAGGTTTAGCCCATCAATTAGCGGCACACATGGATTTTTCTAATCCAAGCGATATTGATCGGGTCGCACGGTTTTGGAACACCGATAACATTGCCACTAAACCCGGATTGCCTGCGGTTGATTTGTTTAATGCCATGGCAGAAGGTCAAATAAAAGCGGTTTGGATTATGGGTACCAACCCTGTGGTTAGTTTACCGAATGCTGACCTCGTTAAACGCGCCTTAGATCGTTGTGACTTTGTAGTCGTCTCCGATTGTATTGCGCAAACCGACACCACCGCTTATGCGGATGTATTATTACCGGCATTGGGTTGGAGTGAAAAAGACGGCACCGTCACTAATTCTGAACGGCGCATTTCTCGCCAACGGGCTTTATTTAAACCCGCTGGCAATGCTAAAGCAGATTGGTGGATAATTACTCAGGTTGCACAACGCATGGGTTTTGAAGCTGCTTTTAGCTATCAACAGCCTTATGAGATCTTTCGAGAACATGCTGCTCTCTCTGGATTTGAAAATAACCTCGAACATGGCATTCGTGATTTTAATATCTCTGCCTTGGCAACGATTGACCAATCTGCTTATGAAACATTAGAGCCGATTCAATGGCCAGTTAAGTCTAGTCAGCCTAAGGGAACCTCACGTTTATTTGGAGATGGACAGTATTTTACGCCCTCAGGGAAGGCACAATTTATTGCAGTGACTCCACGCAGTGCGGTTAATTTACCTAATGAAGATTACCCGCTGATATTAAATACCGGTCGTCTAAGGGATCAATGGCATACCATGACCCGCACAGCCTTATCCGCTAAATTAAATCAACACAGTCCAGAACCGTTCGTTGAAATACATCCTCAAGATGCGGAACTTGCGGGCTTAAAAGCAAACGTCTTGGCGGTAATCGAAAGTCATTGGGGATCGATGCTGGCACGAGTTAATATTACGGAGTCTCAACAAGTAGGCAATCTATTTGTGCCGATGCACTGGACTGAACAGTATGCCAGTCAAGGACGGATGGGCGCTTTGGTTAATCCAGCCGTTGATCTGATATCAAAACAACCAGAGAGTAAACACACACCTGTTCGAATCAAACCCTATCAAGCTGTGTGGCAGGGTTTTATTTTATCGCGAGAGGAACTAAGCTTAAGTGACGTTGATTATGTGGTTAAAATCAAAGGCGGTGATTATGTTCGTTACGAACTGGCGGGGCAAGATTTAGCCAGTGGTTGGTTGGAGGCGCTCAAGGAGTATTTGATCGATGACC
>CAIPPE010000052.1 GCA_903866825.1 uncultured Methylococcaceae bacterium | reverse complement strand
TTGCTCATTGCTACGACTATAAACCTTTACTAAGGCCTGCTCTTTAAAGCCCGTTGAATACTTTTTATATTTCTTCATTTCTAATCTCAAATTTTATTTTTTCTTAAAATTTGAGGTGACAACTATTCTGACTCAGGGGGGCTCGTACCCTACTTCTCTTGCGCAAATGCAACATACAATTCTTGCAAAACCATTATGGACTTTTAAACCAAATATTGTGAATGAAGAGGAACGGAAAAAAGCATTTAAAAAATACAAAACACATGCTCATTGTCCAGAATTCACAAAATGGACGATTACTGATTGGGATATATATCGTGTCCACGATGCAATTACAGTTTGTTTGTTGGATGATATAAATATCATATAAATAATTAAGGACGCAGCCCGACCGATTACACTACCCCCCCTTTAGAGGTTGTACCTGCACATGCACTTGATGTGTATGCAGGGACTTATGTAAATGATTTTGTTGCCCCTATTGAAATCGTCAATCAAAGTGGAAAATTAGAGATGACGCAAGGATTTAGCTAAACATAAGTTTGCGCTGAATCATTACGACGGTGGGGACCCTATATGACCCAATTTTAGTTTGATCAAATTACATTCCAGAGGGAATAATATATTGGATGAGCAAAGGCTATTTGAGAGTTTCAAAGAGCGGATTGACAAGTTGTAAGCTATGGGTAAACATAGTCATAAAAGCCTGGAAAGTCTGTAAAACAAACTAAAGTTCGAATCAAGCAGTTTAAAACGGGTAATCTTAATGAGGCAGGCAGGAAATTAGTGGGCAATATTGTAACGTCAAATACATCCATCTGCCGCGGCTGCGGTTGTAAATTGGATGTCTTGCAACGTGTGCGTGGCTTATGCGGTAATCTAGAATGCGACCGCAAGGACGTTCCGTATCAAGAAAGCAAACGGAGAGAATGGTTGCTTGCGTCTATACGTCAACAAATCCCAGACACCTGGAGTTCCACATTGCCTATCGTTTTGCTTCCGCGCAACGAGCGACTTTTGGTACCATTGCCTGATACGCGGTACGAAACCCATCGAGGCTATCTTTTTAAAATCGTCAAAGAAGCGAGAACCTGCTACGAAAATGACGGCGAATTGCTTGCCGAATCAAACGCACCAGTAAACGGAATTTCCAGTATCGATGCTACGTTACCTGTATTGAGCACGGCTTGTGGTCTTTGCAGAGGGGAATGTTGTTATACGGGTGGAAATAGCGCTTGGTTGAGACCAGCCACCATACAGCGGCAGCATTGGTTCAGGTTCGGGGTCAGCGACAAGCGCATTGTAGATTTTTACCTTTCTTACTTACCCGTTACCAGCTTCGAAGATAGTTGTGTTTATCAGGGCGAGTATGGCTGTACCCTGCCCAGAAATCTACGAGCCAACAAGTGTAATCAGTTTCTGTGTAAAGAATTAGGTGACTTGGTTTCCGCATTAGCTGAGAACGAAGGATCATCATGCATTGCGGCTGCCATTAACAATAATTCGGCGGAATGCATTGCAACTGTCGATGCCTTGGGTTTTTTGGAAATTGCTATCCCTTAGATTCAAATGGTTATAAAAAAGTTAAGGATTATTATGAATCCGTATTAAGATATTGGACGGATATGACTTTAAAATATCAATGTACTCTTTGAAAAACAATGAATCGACAACAACGCCGCGCTTCAGAAAAACAAAGTCGTAAAAAACATAACATAGGTTTATCAGATGTTCTGTCCAATGCTATCGCTTTTCATAAGGAAGGTCGTTTAGTCGAAGCAGAAAATAATTATAGAACTCTTTTAAAATTGATGCCAAAGCAGCCTGATGCTTGCCACTATTTGGGGTTATTATTACACCAAAAGGGTCGAAGTGAAGAGGGGATCGAGTTAATTAAACAAGCGCTTGATATTTTGCCGACTTATACTGATGCCCAAAATAATTTGGGCAATATTTATAAAGAATTGATAACTGGGGTCAGAGTCAATGCCAGTAAGTTAAGGTGCAACACTATAATTATAAAGCGCTTTTATAGGCTGTAAAATGAATGTCATTCTTAATATTTTTCAAAAGTCTTGGCGC
>CAIPPE010000051.1 GCA_903866825.1 uncultured Methylococcaceae bacterium | reverse complement strand
TGTCTATTTATTGAATAAGGGAAGCAAATGTGCCCTCTTTCGATTAGAATATTTTTGATGGAACTTCCCAATAGCCCATTAGATCCCGTCAATATTATCTTCATAACCATCTCCGTTTAAAGAGAAGCTCTCTATGGGCGCATTGACCGCCTCTATGGGGTCATGGGCAATACTTGCAACGTTAAGAATTAAATTGAGCCCATCATCCTCCCCTCTAAACGCAACCCACAAACCAGGAGGTATTGTTATGCGAGCATAAAGATTTCTGCCTAGCGTAATAAAACGCGTCTTTTTTAGGGTTTCATCGTGAATATAAAAAGTGACTCTACCAACTGGAATCATTAAATTCAAGACCATTTTGGTATGTTTTTTCCACCCCTTATATTTATCCTTATGTATGGAAGTGAAGTACGCTTCCCCAAAGCCATTAAAGCCCTGTTCATCGACTTTCATGCCGTGAAAGATATCACCATCTAGATGAGCTATCTTTTTTAAAGGCGTTACCAATACACGACTTGAAAATTCAGTCATTTTGCCCAAGATATAAGGCGATCCTGGGCCCTATCCTCATAGGATGCAATCTGACTGATTGTGAATTCGAACATGTTTCCGTTTTCAGATGAGTAATATTTTTTATACCAGTCACTCAGTAACCTGACGCATTCATCATATTCCAAATTACTCTGCCATTTTAATTTAGAGTGTGCTTTGTCACAGTTTAGCTTGAGTAATTCAGCTTCAGCGTATGAAGTATTTGAAGTTATGAAATATGCTTCTTTAGCATCGCCAAATCCCCACTGAACTGCAAGATCCTCAATTAATTCCACTACCGTTCTGTTCTGCTCTGATTTGGGTCCAAAGTTAAAGGACTCGCCGTTAATAGGCGCTTCAGCATAAAGAGAGGCTGCCAATGCTAAATAACCACTTAAAGGCTCAAGCACATGTTGCCAAGGCCGAGTTGAATTCGGGCTTCTTATCTCAACAGGCTTAGCGTTCGTCCAGCTGCGAATGCAATCAACAATAATTCTATCCTTTGACCAATCTCCTCCGCCAACTACGTTTCCAGCTCTTCCCGTAGCCAACCTTATAGGTGTATCAGGCCTGCTAAAAAAAGACTGGAAGTATGCTTTAAAAACTAACTCAGCCGCGCCCTTGGAGGCACTGTATATGTCTTTACCCCCCATCGCATCGGTTTCTCTATAACCCCAAACCCATTCATTATTTTCGTAGCATTTGTCAGATGTGACCATAACAACGGCACAAGGGTGGTCTATCTCCCGGATAGCCTCCAATAAAACTGACGCTCCTAAGATATTTGTGGAGAGTGTTTCTAAAGGATTTTGATATGAAACACTCACCAAAGGCTGAGCGGCAAGATGAAAAATGAAATCAGGTTTATATTTTTTTATTAGCGGTTTTATATCATCTAGATTTCTAACATCTCCCTTATGGTGCTCGATCTTATTTTCCAAGTTTAAAACTTCAAAAATAGATGGCTGGGTTGGAATTTTGTCTGAAAGACCAATTACAACTGCATTCATTTTTAATAGCCAGCAACAAAGCCAGGAACCCTTAAAGCCGGTATGTCCAGTAATGAGCACGCGCTTTCCACTATAGGCGCTATTAAAATTCATTTTCACCAAACTTTCCAGGGTGCTGAATCGGCTTCCCATAATTCATTCAACTTAATCTTATCCCTCATCGTATCCATGGGCTGCCAAAATTCTTCATGCCGATATGCGGACAACTCACCTTGGCCTGCCAATTTCTCCAAGGGCTCTTTCTCAAAGACGGCTTGGTCGTCCTTAATATAGCCCAATACCTTTGGATCCATGACAAAAAACCCTCCATTAATCCAGGATCCGTCCCCAATCGGTTTTTCCTTAAAACCTTTAACAATACTGTCCCCGGCAAAATCTAATGACCCAAACCTTCCGGCCGGTTGGATTGCTGTAACTGTTGCAAGTTTTTTACTATTCCGATGAAATTCAACAAGCTTGTCTATTTTCACATTTGAAACACCATCGCCGTATGTCACCATGAATGGGGCATCATTTATATACTTGCTTACTCTTTTTATGCGCCCACCAGTCATTGTGGCCTGACCTGTATCTACAAGAGTTACCTTCCAAGGCTCAGCAGAATGTCTATGTACAAACTTCGTGTCTGAGCTAAAGTCAAAAGTGATATCAGATTCATGCAAAAAATAGTGCTCGAAATATTCTTTTATATAGCACCCCTTATAACCTAGACAAATAACAAAGTCGTTATATCCATAGTGAGAATAAATTTTCATGATGTGCCATAAGATTGGCCTCCCCCCGATCTCTATCATTGGCTTTGGCTTAAGATGAGACTCTTCCGTTATTCTTGTGCCCAATCCGCCAGCTAATATTACAACCTTCATAGACCACCTTTAATCATAATGCTAACAATATAGAATTTTTTATCTGACTGATATTTGCGGGAATTGATATACATTACAGTGGTGATTCAATGGAAACCCCCAGAAAGAAATAACTTCCCTATATTTTTTACACGCTTCAGGATGCTGAAGTTCATTTTGAAGCTCCAACCCCATATTGATGATGTTAGCTATTTCTATGGATTCGACTTTCTGCTTTAGAAAACGATATTTGAAAGCTAAGTTGTAATAACCACAGGCTAGTAGAAAATTACTATTTTCGAAATATTGATTTGCAACAGAGACAGCTTGGCTGATATTCCAGGGCTCTTCAGGACTGTAGTTAGCTATCCAGGGTGTAAGCGATAAATAGCTTTGATACTTTTCTTGAAAGCCAAAATCATAAGCCTTATGCCATGGTTTAATTGCTCCGGCAAAGTGCAGTATACGAGAGGGATATTTTGACTCATCTGAATATCTAGAAAAATGAAGTGGATTTAAGTTCCAACGTTCATCCACCCCTTTTTGAGCTCCACTAAGCACCACATTCATTGCATCGTTATCCATATAAACAGACTCGGTTTTTTTTAGCCAATTTATACACTTACTTGTAATATCCTGCTCTCGCCAATAATCAAGATTCATGACTAATATTCCCGCATTCATATCTTTACCGCCGGTCACCCCCAGTCGAGTTTCGGTATCTTTACCATCAAATATAACGCCAGCGTTACCGTAGTTATCCATATCAAGCGCCCAAAGCTCTGAGAGGTCCGCTTCAACTATTATGTCGCAATCTAAATAAATAACTCGCCGTAACCTGGGGAGTATATTGGGAATAAATAATCGATAAAACGTCGCTTGAGTTAGATGAAAGAATGTCTTTAGACTTGACAATAGGTTGGGATCTAAACTCAAATATGTGATATCCCTCTGATACTTGGCAGCTATTTCGTCAAACCTCTTCTTGTCGCTTGGATTTAAATTGATACAAACGATATAGGTTTTAATTAAATGATTTTTATTGCTTTGGAACATTGAGACCATAGCTACTGCCAACTGCGAGACGTAACCATCAACCCCAAAGACTACGTGAATCATTTTTAGCGCCTCAGCTTGTCAAAAAATTAAATATTTGTATGATAGAAAAGGGGGCTGCTGTCAATTTAACGCCCTGCTTAAGCGCCGTTACGAGTCATATACGCACAATTTGATGACCATACATCTTGCCAAGAAGTGGCACAATCAAATCTAAACATTATTTCTCGATAATGCTTGTTAAACGCTCTTTCTTTAAGCGTAGATTGTCCATCTCCTTCTTAAGATTAGCCATCTCTATGTCCGACTGATCCTGCATCATGGATGTCAAGATATTTAACTGCTTTCGCAAGGCAGCATTGCCCTCCTTTTCAAGGGCAAGCTCCTTATTGATTTTGGTCGACCCAGCATTGGCGACTTCAATGCCCCTGCTTAATTCCTGATTTAGCTGATTTGATTTAATCAAATCCTGCTGTGAAACTTTTAGCTCCGATTTACTTGTCTCGAGGCTTTTTGTCAGCGCAATTACCTTGCCATCGAGCATTCCTACAGACTGTATTCCGCCCTTAAGTATTTCGACTTTGTTTTTTTGTTCATTCAAAACCCTTTCCGCCTCTGCTAACCTTTTTTCTTCGGCACTGATAATACCCTCAGCCGCATCAATGTACTTACTTTGATCCGCAAATTTAACGGGTGTCGCACTCGACTTTGCCTGTTGCTTTGACCAGGAGGAATAATCTACTGAATGAGGCGCCCTATCTAGTGAGGCCTGACTTGCATCAATTAAATCTTGGTTCTGAGCCCAACAACCATCCAGCATGAATACGCCCATAAATAACAATGCAATTTTTGATTTTGTAATTGAGACAAACATTTGCCACTCATATTTGATGAAAATAATTTTTGATCATATGGTGTTAATGTGATAATTCATACCCCTAAAAACAGGGGGTGTGGTTAAGGCACTATTGTTATTGGCACCTGACCCGTGTTTTAGGCCTAATGCAATGCAAAAGGTTTAAATGCCCAAAATTTAAGCCCTAGAGATGTAGACTTAATTAAGACCCATGGCACAGGTAAAAAGCCAATAATTTAGCAGAACAAAATACTATGGACGGCCAACGCTACTTACAATTTACAGTAAATAAAATG
>CAIPPE010000050.1 GCA_903866825.1 uncultured Methylococcaceae bacterium | reverse complement strand
CATTCTTTGAACAATCTTCTGAGCATAGCTCGCTAAATCATTGTCTCTAACGTTACCAAGGTGGATCAAAACTTTTTGTGCTTTCATAAATCCCTCGAATGTGTCCGTAAAACGAACGCTATGAGTTGAAATCCAAATCAAACTCCCTGCAACAAACTGATCAAGCTGAGTGTTGCTTGATTGAGTATAGTCCTTAAAAACTATAAATACACTTTAAATAGGGATATTTACAAAAGTAGTTGAAAAACGAGAGTGCTAGCCAAATCGGCCATCTGTTATCCAGAAAACTCATAAGTCCCACCTGTGGACAGTTAACCTGAATGAAATGTTTTTTCTTGAATTACTACGCCGATTAAGTTGTGGCACGATTGAAATAAAAGCGGATATGGTAAAAGCCGATTCCAGTAGTAGAACGAATCAAATTCTGCTTCGATGGATGATATAACTAATGCTCAGGCTTATTTCGTTCATCCGATTGGTGATGGTAATGACCGAATTGGAAGGCTTTAGCATGGTTCAGAGCTAGAGTGTATCTCTTGATACCATCTGTTTTTAAGGCAATGTATTACGCTACGATTCAAAAGGCCATAAAGCTAATGATAGAGAAGTTACTCAGTAGAGTAGTTTGTTGAGCCTAATCTACTAGTTTATCAGCACTCCATAAATTGACCAAAGCGTTAATCGATTCTAAAATGCCAACTTTTCATTAGTAAAATCAATGAAAGAAAGATTTTTTAAAGAACGGATTCATTTTCAGTTGGTACATTTAGTAGAACCAGTTACCAAAATCGGCGGCAGAAAATCAACTCAATTTAAATCAATCAAGTCTGATACTGTTGACTGCAGTTTTGAATTACAACGATATATGCATAAAGGAAACGAATTAATGAAAACAAAGTTAAGCATAAAATTAGTCGTTGCAATATTTGGAATAGTTGTACTTACAGACTGCAAAGCTCTCGAATGTAGCACAGATAGTTTGTTTATAGGGCAGTTGAAGCGGGAATTGTCATCTCATGCCTTCTCAAATATTGAGAAATTGTCGCCACGTATAAGACGAATTACATTAGGTGAAGAAATAAAGAGTCAAGTATCTGATGAAATTGATGTAAATTTTGATGGTTTTATAATTGAATCCAATGTAAGGGCTGAAGGTTATTTTTTTGTATTACCTGGTAACGCGCAGACTGCTGAATCCGTAGTAAGTAAATTATTGCCAATCTCGAACGCAGGATATGACGTATTAATATTTGATTATCGCGGCCTACTTACTGGTAGTAAAATACCAACAATGAAGCAGCTTATAAATGATTCTAAGGGACTTATTCGATATTTTAATGCTCAGCCCAAGTATCAACAGAAACGTCATGTTCTTTATGGAATATCTACTGGCGGTGTTTTTGCCTTACAAGCTATCACTCAATTGGTGCATGGCGACGTGGTTATATTAGATTCTGTGCCAGATACACTGCCTTGGTACCTTTTCTGTGATTCAGACATCTATCCAGAGAATTCTATTAAAATACTTAATCCTTCACTTGTTACTTTGCTTGTTATGCACGGACAGAAGGATCAAAAAGTTGTTCCTTTTAACTCTAGGGAATTGATCTCGTTTGCAGAGACAAATGGAGGGTGCTATAACATGGTCTCCAACGGTACACATCCATTTGAAGACGATGATGATGTTTCTTCGCGGATTCAGCAGATAGTTAGTTTTTTAAGTTACCCTGTTTGTAAAAGGTAGTTGCAATGAACAAAATAGCCGCAACAGTTGTATTAGCGATCTTAATGACTGTCGTATTTTCAAACATTGGATCCGATGTTAATCTGGCTTTTATATATTGGTTATTTTACACATTGGCCTGTGGGTTGATTATTAATTTTAGGAATGACGGACATAATGCACAATTATTTATGCTCAGTATTCCTTCGCCTATGGTTTTAATTTTTGCGACTTTTTATCGTGCAATGTTTCACGGTATTGATAATTGTTGGTTATCAGGAATAGAATGTAAGTTAGATTTTATCTTTACAATTAAATGCTTTGCTTTCTTCGCAGCATCAGTGTTTTTCATTTGGCTTTTCTCATATTTGAGCGATTGGCTTATTAATTTAGTTATAATTATTTTTAAGCTCCCAAAAAGTAAAGCCAAGGCAATACGCGAAAGAATAATTTGGCTTGGTGTAATTGTTACTGTAATTTCAGGTTTTGCCATTATATTAGCCCATGGGTGGAGGAGATAGTATTATGAAAAAAATAGTATTTTATATTACGCTTTGTACTATTTTGCAAGGTTGTGCCAGCGTTGTAGGTACAGCAACATCCGGAAATTTTTTATGTGGAGCTATGACTCAAAGTGGAAGTGGGGGGTGCTATGCAAAGAAAAATCTCGTATACATTGGAGTTAGAACAGATGTAAAGCTTACTGAAGATGCAAAAAGTGTTTGGCTAGTACTCCCAATCGTGGATTTACCAATGAGTACTGCAATGGATACAATATTTTTGCCTTATACAATAACACGTTATTTCTGGTAGCAAGGAAAGTGGTTTCGTATTAATTTATGAAAATATCGCATTTTTGACTTTGGATTATGGCTAATCCGTGAAAAATGATTTCCCAATATTTCGTTGAAGGAAAGTGGCTTAGATACGTAGGCTTTGGATACGTTAACGGCCAGAGTTAATCGAAGTGGAGCGAAATATTTATGAGCCTATAAAATCAAAATGGGAGTTTTAATTTAGAAGCTTGTGCAATATCAAAAAGCCGCAGGACAGTATTATAATCATCCCATTGTTGATCCGTAGAAAATCTGTATTCAACGCTTGAAGGTTTTTCAGTGTAGAAAATTACGAATTGCCCAATCTCTTCAATAGAATTGAATGAATATACAATCATCATTTCAAATTCTTTTGTATCTAAGGTTACACTTGGACGGCTATCATCATACGACCATGTATACTCTCCAGCTTCGGTTTTTTTTAGTAGCGATATAACGAATTTATTAATTTTAGGTGGTAGCATCTTTAGCGTCTCTCGCAGGATTGATTTGTTGAAATTTTTGTTTCAATAATAGAATTTCTTTTGCCAAACTCGTTTTCTTTCTTTTATCAAGTGGGGCTGATAGGCTTGTGTGCGTTGCCTTTTGAAGGATCAACTCTATCTCACCAATATTTGAAAGCCCATTCGATGAATAATCAATATCAGTAATTGTAGGTGAGATTTTTGCGCAAATTTTCCGAAAAGTCTGAAAGCTCTTTAATGCTAAATCGTATTGCTCTTTTGCAATTGAAGAGCTAACGCTATCAAGTTCTGATAAACATTCACTTATGTTTGGGGCACCCTCAATTTTTTTTATATTATTTAAAATACTTCTAGCTTCATCCCGAATTGATTTTGAAATACGCAGACTATGAGCCACTTCTGCTATCGTAATCATTAGAGCGATGAGTGTGGCTACCGTTCCAATATAGGCAAAATTATTGAACTTCACTACATCATTTATAAGGCATAGACGAAACTTTCCGGCAATATATATACCAGCTATTGATAACAAAAAGTATAGAACTCTGATCCAGTTTTGTTTAATTAGGTTCATCGAATCATAAAATTATGTAAAATTAAACTATAAAGGAGAACCGATCACTTTCATTGCGTCCGAGAGTAATACCTGCTTTGCACTGTTTTACAAAGAAATCATTTGTATCCTGGGATGTTATTGATTATTTTTGGTATCCACATTATTTTAACTTTAATGGCCCACGCAGAATCTGTAAGCGCCTCATAATGATTGAGTGCAGCCCATTAGTAATAGAACATAATAGCAACTAGTCAGATAAAGTAAAATGAATATTTCTCTAAAAGCGACTAAACGTTTTAATTAATTCGACAAGAGCCAACGGTAACAATGAATCATGATAATCGGCTGGTTTATAACAGAATGGGGGGCTAGACTAAGAAAAATACGAAAAAACCTTAACACTCAAAGCCTATTCACCAAACAACACAGAAAAACCACCATTAAGATTAGTCGCTTTTGCAGTACAACTAAAGCTTATCGTGCCTAAACTACACCTAACCGCCCCAAGAACCCAATCATCCGAAGCAAGGCCACAAATATCTGGGGTAAGAACACTCTTGACCTACCCCAGAACACAGCAATTCACCCCCAGAATGTCATTATCTCACCCAAGAATGCGGTATTCTTACCCCAGAATGCCATTTTCTGACCCAAGAACACTCTTAATCGTAGCTAACACATTGCAATTGTCCCAAGACCAACTCTATTCAACCCCCAACCAACGCCATTCTTGCCCCAACTAGCTTCGATCTTACCCCAGCAAACTCCAATCTGACCCCAGAAAACCGCATTCTTGGGTCAGATTGCTTCATACCATTAGATACCCACTCCAGCTCAATCCCCTCCCAGCTTACTCCAACCACACCCTAATTCATTGCTTGTTATGCCTAACCCATTTCAAAAAATAAAAGTCAGATGCCTTAATGAAATGTTATAAAATAGTCAGCTTTAACTTTTCAGGCCGATGTGTCGGTGCATAAAAGAGCAATATAACGATGCGATGTCCGTTTTGTGGGGCGCAAGAGACTCGAGTGCTCGATTCCAGATTAGTCAATGAAGGAGATCAGGTCCGTCGTCGGCGTGAGTGTATTAGCTGTAAAGAGCGCTTTACGACCTTTGAAGTCGTAGAATTGGTGATGCCACGGGTGATTAAACGCGATGGTAATCGAGAGGTATTTGAAGAACGAAAACTACGCTCAGGCATACTTAAGGCGCTGGAAAAAAGACCGGTTGCGAGTGATGCCATAGAAGCCGCAATTAGCCGGATTAAGAAAGAAATAATGGAATCCGGTGAACGTGAGATTCCGGTGCAAGCCTTGGGCGAAAAAGTAATGAAAGAACTCAGCTTATTAGATCACGTGGCCTTTGTCCGTTTTGCGTCTGTTTATCGAAGTTTTCAGGATGTGAGCGAATTCACTGAAATGATTGAAAGTTTAAAACAAAAATAATGACCGACTCACCAGATGCTTTTTTCATGGCTAGAGCCATAGAGTTGGCAAAGAAGGGTCGTTATACCACCGATCCCAACCCGCGTGTCGGCTGTGTTTTAGTTAAAGATGGCGTGATTATTGGTGAAGGTTGGCATGTCAGAGCAGGCTTTGAGCATGCAGAAATCAATGCCTTAAAAAGTGTTCCGCACGATCAAAACGCAGCAGGTGCAACGGCTTATGTCACCCTGGAACCCTGTAGTCATCAAGGTAAAACGCCCCCCTGTTGTGATGCGTTAATCAAGGCTAAAGTGGCTAGGGTCGTGGTTGCCATGCAAGACCCTAATCGTCTGGTATCGGGGCAGGGTCTTCAAAAATTACTCGCTGCTGGCATAGAGATTACCTGTGGTGTCTTAGAACAGGATGCGCAAGCCTTAAATCCCGGCTTTATCAAACGGATGACTCAAAATCGCCCTTTTGTGCGCAGCAAACTGGCGATGAGTCTGGATGGTCGAACGGCATTAGCATCCGGTGAAAGCAAATGGATTACCTCGACACAGGCCAGAGCGGATGTACAGCGTTTAAGAGCGCAGAGTTCAGCTATTTTGACGGGCATTAATACCGTTTTGGCAGATGATCCACAAATGAATGTGCGGGGTATTGATGAAGTACTTCAACCCATTAGAGTGGTTCTGGATTCTCAGTTAAAGATGCCATTGACCGCAAAAATGGCAGACTTGGAAGGACGGTCACTTATACTAACGGGATCTAACGATTTAGATAAGCGTCAAGCTTTGCAAGCCGTCGGTTTTGAAGTCTATCAATTGGACTCTAAAGAGGATCGTTTGGATTTATCAGCCGTCATGGCGTTTCTGGCAGAACAGGAAGTTAACGAGGTTCTGGTTGAGGCGGGTTCACTATTAAATGGCGCTTTAATGGCGGGGGATTGGGTCGATGAATGGATTGTTTATATGGCGCCTTGTGTTTTAGGTGATCAAAGTCGTGGCTTGTTTTCTATACCCGGTTTACACACCATGGCTGACAAGAAAAACTTAAGTTTGCGTGAGGTTAGGCAGGTGGGTCCTGATTTAAAATTAACGCTGTCATCAGAGAGCTAAAGGAGTTTAATGTTTACAGGTATCATTCTTGCGATTGGAAAAATAGCGGCCATCGAGCGTAAAGCCGGTGATTGTCGTTTAAAAATCGATACGGGTAAATTATCCTTAAATGGGGTGGCGCTGGGTGATAGTATCGCGGTTAATGGCGTTTGCTTAACAGCGGTGGAATTAGGGACGCAGTCATTTATTGCCGATGTATCGAATGAAACCTTATCCAGAAGTACCTTAAAGACCGCAACTATCGGTATGTCAGTTAATTTGGAGCTGGCTTTAACCCCTTCTACCCGAATGGGCGGGCATATTGTCAGTGGTCATGTCGATGGTATTGGTAAAGTGATCGAGAAAAAAGCCGATGCTCGCTCGGTTAAATTTACGCTTAAAGCGCCCGACAATCTGGCTAAATATATTGCTGAGAAAGGCTCTATTTGTATTAATGGGATTAGTCTAACCGTCAACGAGGTCAATGGTGCCCGCTTTAGTGTTAACATTGTACCCTACACCCTTAAAGACACGACGCTGAGTGAGGCGATTATCGGTACAGAGGTTAATCTTGAAGTCGATTTGCTGGCGAGATATATGGAACGCTTAATGCAAGGCGAGGCAGCCGCTAAAAGTCATAGCGGTATTACAGAAGAATTATTGCATAAGAGCGGATTTTTTGGCTAATGAATACAATTGAAGAAATTATTGACGATTTACGTCAAGGTAAAATGGTTATCATTATGGATGATGAAGACCGTGAAAATGAAGGTGATTTAGTGATGGCGGCGGCGTTTACTCGCCCTGAGGACGTCAACTTTATGGCGCGATATGGTCGGGGACTGATCTGTTTAACCTTAACCAGTGAACGCTGTCAGCAGTTACGTTTGCCGTTGATGGTGAATGAAAATAAAACTTCACACTCAACCAACTTTACCGTATCTATCGAAGCGGCAACGGGCGTTACTACCGGT
>CAIPPE010000049.1 GCA_903866825.1 uncultured Methylococcaceae bacterium | reverse complement strand
CTGAGACCACAAATATTGAATTGACTCAAATCGGAAAAGAAAAGAAAGAGTCTGATGTTGACCTAGAAATTGCCAAGACTTTAGAAAAGTTGAACCGTCTTCGCGAAAAAAAGAAAGAAACTGAACGTCGCGCAAGAGAAAAAAATCAGAAGGCGGTTTTAGAGCTAATAAAGACGGAGAAACTGGACATGATTCCCATTGAAAAATGGGAATCGGCAATTTCTACCATTAAAACGGCTTTAGGGGTTGTTTAAAAGTTATCCACAAATCCATAGGCTCCCTGTCAGGGCCAGCAAGCCCAACGCATTGCTAGAGACCGGATTTTGGCTTTTATGGGGCAGCGATGTACCGCACCATAAAAGCCAAAAGAGCCTGTGGATTTGTGGGTAACTTTTAAGGGTGCGAGTGCCGCAATAAAATGAAGGCACAAGATTAGGCTTTTAGGATAAAAGCCAATTTAGGAAGTTAGGATTTTTCAGTGCTTTTTAGCGTAATGCAATGGAGCATTTCAAAATGTAGCTTTTCGATTAGAAAAGCTCAAATTAAAAACGCCCTCTAGCGGAAAGTCCGGTAGAGGGCGTTTGCATACCTAATAAACTTAATGCAAGGTGGTAGGGCTTAACGAACCCCCAATAGAACCCTTTAGAAGCGCATCTAAGGCGATTAATTCCTCAATCTTGAACCCAGCAAGGAAACAATCAAAAACATCAATAACAAGTGATTGGATGCTTTTTGGAAGCATTGTCATTGAGGCTAAATTACAAACCATGTCAGGATTTACAAAACTTAGTAAAAAATCCCGAATAATGGCCGACTCTTGCTTTCCTGAATTATTCATTGCATCCATCAAATGAAGTATGGCCTCTGGTAAGTTTTGAAGATGATTTTGAAGGTTTAATTGATTTTGGTGTTTTTCGGTCATATTGCCTTTATTGGTGATTTCCTAAATTCTAAAGGAAATCACCAAAACTAGGCAAGGTGGAACTAATATTCAGATGGCAAAAGAATTGTTGTAACGCTTCGATCTGCTTCTGTAATCACGTAGATTGACTTATCTTTTAGGTGGTATATAGAAAATAGTCGTAGGCCATTTTGATAAGCATAATTATTGGCGTCAATATCAACTTCTTCCAAGTCTCCCCAATCTCCCGCAAGGTGCCTGTCGATGAATTGACTGGCCTCATAAGGCGGGGTTGAAAATAGCCCCAATGCTCCAGGCGTGATGAGTAGCTTTCCTAATGCAAATAGCGGTTTTGTAA
Source organism: uncultured Methylococcaceae bacterium (assembly GCA_903866825.1). Classification (GTDB taxonomy): domain Bacteria; phylum Pseudomonadota; class Gammaproteobacteria; order Methylococcales; family Methylomonadaceae; genus Methylobacter_C. Next base: position 4,187 of record CAIPPE010000049.1, on the reverse strand, counting down.
CTAGAGTTGGCATTATTTACCCCTTCGTTGTGGTGCGAAAGGTGCTTGTCCAGCTTCAGGAGCGCGATCATAGGCATTAATCCATTCTTCATCAATACCAGCTGATGGCGATTGCTCACCACCTACCCCTTGAGCCTCTTGGTGGCCGTTGCCGCCGATTTCACCTAAATACTGAACTTTTTCAGCGTTTAAATAAAAGCCGGCAGCTTCAGTATCAGGGTTGTACCAAGGTATTAGGCTACCCTGGACGGAAACTATAGAGCCCTTTTTAAGGTACTTCTGGTCATTTTCAGCTTGCTTGCCATACGAGCGAATCCAATAGTTATGATATTGGCGTTTTCCAGCTTTATCCTTAAAACTTTGGGATAGCAAAAACGAGGTGGATTGCTCCCCGCTGGCCGTATGCATACTTTGCGGCTCTTTGTATAAGACACCACTTAGGAAGAAGGTATTGATATTCATGCTGCCACCTTCCAGTTACTAGCGGCACCAGCGCCATTAAGCCAGGCCTCTAACAACATAGGCTCATCTAAGAACAGTACGGGTGGCGTGGTTTTAGCTAAGTTTGATCTAGATTGAAACTCGAAATAGCCTAAATCCCATGCCTTTTCTAAAATATTGTGTTGAATGTCAGACAGCTCAGAAATGGAATCTGAAAGGGGTTTGTCCCTCAGCTGCCGAATTGTCGGATGAATGGCCATTTGCAAAGCAAGCTGGCAACGAATATCTAAACCACGCATAAAAATCTCCCTTAAGAGTACCAAGATCCGCTTGGCGTCGGTTGGAGCAATTAACTTACTCCATGCTTAATATTGTACATAAAATATCCATATAAGCAATCATTTATAAGGATTTATTTTAAATAAATAGTTATTTTTTAGTCTTTCTGCCTGTAGCCTGACGGATTGCAGCTCTCACCCAAGAGGAGCCGCCCAACTCCCGAAGGTCTGCTCTGTCCCTTTCGGTCATGGATAAAGTGACAGTGACCGGGTTTCCGTCAAGCCGTGGCCTGCCTGGGCCAACCTGTTTTTTCTTTTGCGCCATATTAGTCATTTAAAAAAATAGTTCTACAGTTAATCAAGTAATCTTTTAGGGTAATCAGAACATCTTCTAGATCCACTCTATCACTAACATCCAAATACAAATCCGCTGATAATTTATCGTCCGTATTGGTAGTATTGAAATGATTGGCCACTCTAATCAAAATGTGCCAATGTTCTAAAGCCCCATACTTTTGTGATATTTCTTTAGGCTTAGACAGATTGATATAAATGGCATCCGACAATTCTGATGCCCCAATACGGCCAACAGTTGCCCCATATTGCTTGGCGGTGGCGACAATTAAATCTTGAGTTTTTTCTATATCAAGCACAAAACCCCCTCATCATCCATTATTTTAAATGGCGTTTAACTTCGCAATAACCTGTCGCGCGGCATACATACCGTTGCCATTCAATTGACGAACCCATGCGGTGCGAGTTGGTGACCATTTAAAGCCATGCGATTTTAAAATAGACTTAACATCATCAACAGGTCTTCCTTCAAAAATAAAATGGATGCGGTTGTCTGCTTTGTCAGTTTTGCAAATGTAGAAAGGGCCTTCGATAGTTTCTTCTTCATGCGTAGCGATTTTCTCTAATGACTCAATGCGTCCCTTAATGCGTCGAATATTGGCGTTATTATTCGATAGCTCAAATGGTCGATACGTGCCAGGGTTTGACTTGTTGGCAACCTTCATTTCACTTTGATTAGTTTCGAGTTCTTCAAGTTTTTGTTTCAATTTACTAATCACCTCGGGATCATCGCTAGAAATCCCGCCAGTCCCTACCGTTTTAGCCTTTTCACTGTAATAATTTGCCGTTTTTTGGGCTGCCACTGCGCGACCTATGGTTGCATGAATTTTCGCGCGATAGTTGCGATCGCGACCTTCGCTATGATGGCCTACTAATATAGGCTGGCCGAATGGAATAACCGAGGCCATATCATGCGCACGGTTAGCAAGCCCCGCGCTTGTTTCTTCTGATTTTTGCGCCAATTGCTCATAGCGTTCACGTCTTGCAGTCATACGCTGCTCATATGTGTTCATTTTTGATTCCTTTTAATCAGTTTGGTTTATTTATGATTATTCAATCGACCCATTGCCAGCGCCTTCCAGCTCGCTTTCTATTGAAGAGGCATAGAAATCACTTTCGCACCTAAAATCCCTGCCAGACCTAAAGCCAGCCTGCCAAGATCCCAACAAAAAATCTTCGTCTTGAAACATGCAAGGGGGATCGCTTAAATCAGGCCTTACAAGAGAATTGAAGCCTTCTTGTTGGCCGTCCATATAGGCTTCTTGCAAAATGTCGTTTAGCTTCTCATCAGAAGCCATAGCGGCATCTATTGGCAATGCCCTTAAATGCGGTTTAATGGAAATTAGAATCGCAAATTCACATCGAATATCTAAACCACGCATAACAAAATCTCCCTTAAGAGTACCAAGAACCGCTTGGCGTCGGTCGGAGCAATTAACTTACTCCATGCTTAATATTATACATAAATTATCCATATAAGCAAGCATTTATAAGGATTTATTTCATTTATATTTGTTTTTACTTAAATTACCTTCAATCATCACTTTTGCTTATATATAAAATTTCCCGCAATTTCCTTTTCTGAAAAGCCAATCAAGGTTGTTTGCAAACCACTGTTGTTAATCGAGATCCATAGGCGGTGCCAAGGCATAGCCTTGGATGATGCGGTAGGAGCCGGGGCGGTAGCCCTTGCCCTTTAGGGCAACTCCGTATCCCGCATCAAGCATGGATTGAGGGGTAAGCCAAGAGGGCCACGACATTGGCTGAAAGCCAATGTGGGAACGATATCGCAGGGATGCCGAAGCTTGGCGCTGTCCAGGGCAAAACCACAAGCCGCAGCGCAAGGGGCAAGGCCCCTGAGAACGGGTGAGGATTTTGGTGAAGCGTACCCTTGACAGAAGGAGCCAAGCATAGGCGATCACAAGATGTCGTTCTGAGCGCAGCGAGCGTGGCCAGCGCCCCCGCAATAAAAGCAAACCCTTCGCCTTATCAATCTTGCGGGGGTTTTCTAGCAGTGGGGCAAAGCCCCACTGCCGCCCCAGCGAAGAGCTGGGGCGAAACTGCCACCCCCTTATTAAATGAGGGCTTCTTGGGCGCTGGGTGTTGCCAACTTCATAATGTAGTCATGCGCTTGTTGCGCTTTACTAGCTGCTGCAAATATGGCAGTTTTATCATTTTTGAGAACGGTTAGCCAAGACTTGATATAAGAAGCGTGGTTCTCCATCTTGCCATTTAATCCAATCGAACTTTTTAGAAAGGCAGAGCCCAACTCGGCGATCATTTCTTCCATTGCATAATCCGCATTTTTAAAACGGGAGCGCAAAGACAAGGCGCGATTTAGGCGGGACTCGTGCGCTGTCCAGTGGGTCAGTTCATGCAAGGCAACAAGATAAGCATTTTCAGCGCATGAAAAGCGTTTGCGTGATGGCATATTGATGTAGTCTTGAATCGGTGAATAGTAGGCTTCTGTACCCGCCCATTGAATAGAGGCTTTAGAGGCGGCGAGTAATTGCTCGGCAATCTCAATAGGAGCAAATTCTTGCGCTTGCTCTACGCTTGGCAACTCAAAGCTAATGTCTTCTATTTGCGCCACATTGAAAACCGTATGCGTCACCATGCAGGAAATGGTGCGCCCTGTTTCGCCGTCTTCGGTGGTTTCAACTGCGCCCTTTTTATCTTTTTCTGTCATTTGAATAAACCGAATAATCGGAGTGCCTCGTTCACCTTTGCGAACATGGCCACCTAACTTGATTGCTTGGCCGTAACCCAACCATGCGCCATACTCAAAACCCCGTGTCTGCGCCTCCATCCACAATAAAGGCACGTTAATACCTCTATAGTTTGCTTTTGTTTGGAAGTTGTAAGGCATCGCCATTTCAGCGCTTGACCAAAGACTTTCGTTAGTGGTCAAATTTTGCTCAATGTGAGCAATGATCTTATTAGTGATCTCTTGTTTAAGATCGGGTCTTATGGATGCTTTCATTTTTTAATCTCCCGTAAGAGTGCCAAAATCCGTTTGGCGTCGGGATGAAATAATTATTTATTTCATATTTAATATTATACATAAAATAACCATATAAGCAAGTAAATAGAGAGCTTTATTTAATATTATTT
>CAIPPE010000048.1 GCA_903866825.1 uncultured Methylococcaceae bacterium | reverse complement strand
CAGAAATAGAAGTCTGCGATTTCAGAATCGACTGTAGACAGATCGATTCGTTTGTCGAGTAGCTTAAGTTCCTGTGCTAAGGGGCGTACAGTTTCCAAATCGGTGTCAAAGAACGACAGAGCTAAGGACTCGGACTTCAGTTGATCGGTAATTTCAACGCTGTCTTCATGAGAAAGCGAAACGCTGATGGTATTGGGCGCCGATTTCTTCATTGCCAATAGCAGCAATAAAGCATTGACACCGTTTTCCTTCAGCAAACTACCGGAATCGTTTTTGACGAATTTGACATCCGAATACCGGCTATGAAACGCCGATACCCAAACATCGTCCGGAATATTTTCAAGAATAACAGCCGCAAATCCTCTGGCAATACCCTGAAAAAAAGCGATATCACTGTTGGTAGCCGACGCAGATAGTTTGATACGCCAGAATAAACGTAAGGCTTGCTGGGTCGGTTGAGGAGATTCATCCATAGGTTTTGACGATATCGGTGCGTTGACACTGATATTGCCGTCGTTATCAATATAACGCTGGCCTATGAATTGATACCCCTTTCGTTGTTTACCTGAAATATCATTGCTGACTTCATCCGGATGCCGCAATGGAAAATCCTTGGCCTGCAAACGAGTACCGGTCTTCCCCCAGCGTTTCGTATAAGTACTGTTGCCATTATTCCGGATTGCCCAATCTTTGCTTGAGCCATCTGAATTTTGGTATCGGTACAACTGATAAGGACGATCCGTCATGCCTAAACTCCCCAGGCATCGCCAAAAATATCTTGGGCAATGCGATGGATCGCTTCACGTTGCGCAGGTTCGGCACGCATGGTCAGTGCCCGATCCAGTGAATAAGCTAATGCATTCGGCGCACGTTTGTAGGCAATCATCAGATTCGTCCAACGCAGCAATGTCCGGGTGGACATGGTGATGCTCAATTCACCGGAGCCGTCAGTCCCACCGACAAAAAGCCGGCGAATTTCATTGGCCACCTGGATCATCTTTTCCGTCAAATTTTCCATGACAGTATCGTAAGATACCCCCATGCTGGTGAGAACGGACTGGAGTATCGATTTTTCGATTGATGCCTCGGGATAACCAACTTCCATCAATCTGAAACGATCCATAAAGGCCAAATTTTGCTGCATCACACCCTGATAGAGTCCGGATTGATCACCTTGACCGGCAGAGTTACCGGTAGCGATCATGCGGAATTTCGGATGCACTTTAATCACTTCACCGCCGTTTTGAGGAATGACCAAAGGTTGCCCTTCGATAATATCGTTCAAGCCGGCAAGCTCGGAGGGGTCCATCAAATCAATTTCATTCAAAATTAATAGATGGCCGTCTCGAACCGCTTGGGATAAGGAGCCATGCACATAAGACATGGAACCGTTAACCAACATGAATTGACCGGTGAGATCGTTTAATTCTAGCCGGCCATGGCAGGTCACTTGCTGAACCGGCCAATTTAACCGGGCGGCAATCTGGCAGATTAGCGAAGTTTTTCCGGAGCCGGTAGGCCCAGTCAAATACAAAGCATCGCCGTGCGGATTGGACAAATAAGCCAATACATCACGTAGATGTTCATTTTTGAATACATAGTCCTTTTGGGTGGGTATTGCAGGATGGGTAGCGTCCTCAAAACCTTCGACCATCATGCCTGAAGGTGCTTGAATGCCAAACGTAGCGCCAATTGGAAATTTCTTAGGGTTTGATGTCATGGTGTTGTTCCTTAAGTTAAACTAAAAGAGGGAAACACCATGCCCATGCCAGGGAGGATATTTCCCCGGTTGGGTTGAATATTACGGCTAAGCCGTTTAAAAATAATCACGCCGTAGCGCTTAACAGGTTCCTTATTTAAAGTACTGAACTGGCACTTGATTTTGAGTTCTCTGAGAGAACTGCAAAAATCCGTCTTTCCGCAGCACTCGCTTAAAGCGCTCCGGAAAGACGGTTATTGCGATTATGCAAAATAACCGTCGAAAGATTAAGTTTGAAAGACACCTGAAATAGCGTGTCTTTCGATAGGATAGTTTTGTATTCAGGTTGCCAGCGGTGAGCGAT
>CAIPPE010000047.1 GCA_903866825.1 uncultured Methylococcaceae bacterium | reverse complement strand
TGGGGGGCTCTGCAACTGTGTAACATCTGAATCCGATGGGTGATTATGAAAGATAGTAGTGAGTACAATAGACAGTGGAGTGAGGCTCATAAGGCACAGTTGAGGGAGTATGAAAAGAAACGTAATCACTCTCCTAAGAGGAAGGAACGAGAGAAACAGCGGAGTCAAGATAGATTGGCTTACAAACGTGAATACAACAAAAAATGGTTTAAGGAAAATGGGAAGGAGTACTACTTGAAAAACAGGGACAAGATATCACAGTATCATAAAAAACATGACAATCCAGAAGTTAAGCTACGATCTCATCTTAAGTTCCGTTATGGTATTACCCCTGAGAAACGAAACGAAATGCTTATTGATCAAGGGAATAGATGTGCGATCTGTTCGGTTTTGTTTACTAATAAAAGTTTAGGAACAAAACCGTATGTCGACCATTGCCATGAAACGGGTAAAATCAGAGGGCTTCTTTGCCAAAAGTGTAACTTTATTTTGGGATGCGCTGGTGACAATATCACCGTATTAGAAAATGCGATTAAGTATTTGGAGAATGATTAATGATAATGCCGGCGAAAGATTGGTTTAATTCCAAGGAGATAAAGAAACTGAGGGACCTTGACCTTGGGGAGCTTTATTCCAGGGAATTCTTCCGTGATCCCCTCCGGATCACCATTGTCAACCACGACCTTCTTTATGCGCCGGCCGATGGGGTGGTCCTGTACGCAAAGGAGTTTGATCCGGACGACTTCCTTGAGATCAAAGGGGTTGATTTCACCCTTGCGGAGATGCTCGTCGACCCCGGCTATAAGGAACGGTCCTTGGTGATCGGGATCTTTATGACCGCATTTGATGTTCATGTGAACAGGGCACCTGCATCGTCATTGCATGTTTCTTCCCGGGCAACCAATAACATTTATACCCATAATGTCAGTATGATTATGGAGGAAAATGGACTCCTATATGAAAACAGGATCAATAAAAACAAGCTGGGATATCTGATCGCCAATGAACGGAAAATATCCGTTTTTTATACCTCAGCCTTGCATGGGGTTTATTACATTGTCCAGGTGGGGGACCGGGATGTGGATGTCATTATTAACTGGAGATTGAATCAACACATATTACAGGGCGACCGGTTCGGTCAGATTCGGTTTGGTTCGCAAGTTGATATTGTAATTCCTGTAAAGTATTTGAAGTATTACGAAATATTGGTTAAGCCGTTGGATCATGTTGAGGCCGGACTTGATCCTATAATCAGAATAATGAAAGGGTAGGGTTATGAGCGAATCGATTAAAATTGATTTCAATTACTCAGACATCATCAACATGACCGAGGAAGAAAAGTTAAATACATTATTGAAAATAGCTTTCAGCAATCATACCCTTCTTATGGACCATGGGAAAATCCTTTTCGGGAACGGGGAAGCCGGACTGTGTGACACGGTACGTGAAAATAGGAAAGGAATAAAGATTCTTACATGGATTATTTTCACGGCCGTCAGCGGTTTTGCGACTGCATTATTCTGGCATATCTCGGCTACGGTGGCCGCATTGCCAAAATAGGAGGGGAAAATGGCAGACAGAAGAATAGAGGATCTGTCCCCGGAAATGCAGGAGAAGTGCCTGGCCTGGGAACAGGGGATGGAGAGGGAAGGGATCGATTGTATCATCACCTGCACCAGACGGACACAGCAGGAGCAGGAAGCCCTGCACGCTCAGGGGAGGACCGCCCCAGGCCATGTTGTTACCTGGACCCTGCATAGCAAACACCTGACCGGCGAAGCCTTCGATTTCGTGATCATGGTGAACGGTAAACCGG
>CAIPPE010000046.1 GCA_903866825.1 uncultured Methylococcaceae bacterium | reverse complement strand
GTGGCTGGAAAACCGATGGCCTATCTATTGACCCGACTGGATTTTACCCCCTCAGGTGAAGAAGAGGCGGGGCGTATTACACTCGAAATTAAAGCGAATACAAAAGGCAAAATAGCAGTTTCAACGATTACCATCCGGTCACGGGATATTGCAGATAAAACCCTGACCGAGATCTTTGCTGCCAAGGGTTATCTTAGAGAAACCCCCGAGTTAATCGCGGCGTATGATCGTTCTGCTGAACGCTATTTTGAGTGGTGCGGTCAATCGGGTGCGCAGTTTTCAGGCAAGGGAACGGGGTATTTTGCGGAAGATCCTACGGCGACGCATCGTAATACCGATTGGGCGCGTAAAGATGTCGTTATCCTGTCTTCTCAGGGTGGAACAGCCCGACTGGTATGTGATGAAACCATCCTCAGCGAGCGTAGCCTATCCGTCGATGTCACTGGCGATATTCTAGCGAAATACTTACGTAAAGCCGCAAAAAGCAATCGCTACAATCTACAAGTCGAACATGAAATCGAAGCGTCTCACACCGAGATTCCTAAAGGCCTGTTTACTGATTTACCGGTGCACGGCTATCTATTGATGTTTCATTTAGAGCTGCATCATCATTTATGGGTGCATGTAAATGATATAGAACCTTATCGTTATCAGCCAGAACTCAAAGAAAAGTTAATTCTTCGAGAAGAACAAATTGACTTGATTGATATCCTCACGGCCGAAATGGACGTATTGATGGATGATATTGTTGAAGGCAAATCAGGCGGTACGACAGTCTTGTGTGCAGGGCCAGCGGGTGTGGGTAAAACCCTGACTGCTGAAGTGTATTCAGAAATTATTAAGCGGCCTTTATATCGCGTGCATTCTGGGCAACTAGGCTTAAGTGTCAATGAGATGGAAAAAGCCTTAAAAGATGTACTCACCCGAGCTCAACGTTGGGGTGCGGTGATGTTGATTGATGAAGCGGATGTCTATATCAAACGTCGTGATAATAACATTGCCATGAATGCAGTCGTCGGGGTTTTTTTAAGAGTCCTTGAATATTTTAATGGTTTGTTATTTTTAACAACCAACCGTGTTGATGATATTGATGAGGCGATTGTGTCTCGCTGTATTGCTTTAATTAAATATTATCCACCAGATCATGAGGCGCGTCGTCAAATTTGGCGCGTCATGATTAATCAATTTGAGTTAGCGGTTGAACCGGCTCTGATTGATCAGTTAGTGGACATTTTTCCTGAGGCTACTGGACGAGATATTAAAGGTTTGTCCAAACTGGTTGCTAAGTTTTGTCAGCATAAACAGGTAGCACCGACTTTGGATGTCTTTAAACGCTGTTCAATATTTAGAGGGATGGACTTAATTTAAGATGCTCCTGATTTTGGTATTTTCACTGCTTATTATTTTGTAGATTGATTTTCTTGTGTGTTATTCCCTTGGGTTGGGTAACTGTAGCGTTCTATTTTCTCGGATAGAGCGCTTTTTTTTACAAATAATTTTATTTTAATGACATTGGGGTTTTCCTATGAAGTGTTTCAAATTAAACAGTTTGGCAAATGATTTGCTTATTAGTTAAAAGTGATCGTTTTAATACACTATGCGGCTATTAATTCATCGAAATAGTAACAAACGTTAATTTTTTGTCAGGTTTATAACAATTATGAGGGATGACTGGGGCCAGTCATTAAGACTAAAATGAAATACAAAACAATTTCTATTGATGATTCTGAAGCTTTGATTAAAGAAGCAAAGCCTTTGATTTTGGATTGTCGGGATTTAAAAGATTATCGTGCCGGTCATTTAGAAGATGCGCTGCACGTTCATGAAGGCTTAAAGGAGTCGTTAGTTAAAAAAGGTGATAAAGAGCGTAGCTTACTGATTTATTGTTACTACGGCCATGCGAGCGAACATCTGGCTGAATTCTTTAGCGACTTTGGTTTTAAAGATGTCTACAGCCTGGCGGGTGGCTATTCAAGCTGGAAAGAAAAGTATCAGGCAGGCTAATGGATAAGGAAGCCTGGGATTGGATGCAAAATAATTATTTTTCTGTCACACAACCGACCTTAAGGAACAGTGCAGGTATTGAACCTTTAATCCTGGCGGCTCAGCAAGGTCGGAGTGATATTGTTAAGTTTTTACTGGAGCAAGGTGCTTCACTAACCGTTCTTGATCATTTTGGAAATAATGCTTTATGGGCTGCCTGTTATGCTAATAGCCATGAGTGTATCAAGTTATTACTTGATGCAGGTATTGACATAAATTTTCAAAATACTGCCTCAGGTGCCACGGCGCTTATTTTTGCTGCCTCAAGTGGCAGAGAGGCAGTCGTTGAGCAATTGATAGCAGCCGATGCGGCACATGATCTGCCCACGCTGGATGATTTTACCGCGCTGGATCTGGCATCAACCCCCAAAATACTCAAACTATTGTATAAACTCGTTAAATCAGGAGATTAAAATGCAAGCATTACCTCGCGAACTCGCCTTACGTATCGCCCTGGCTACACGCATTCTTCCCGGTATTGATATTCCACGTTTGTTGGAAATCTTACACGAACGTTTAGGCTCACCCCTGGATGATGAAAAACTAAAATCTATTACGGTGACGAATCTTAAAACGGGCTTAGGGAGTCTGGATGGAGAAGAAGATGGTGAAGATATCGGGATAGGTCTGGCCAATATTAAATTAGCAGTGCGCTATTTATGGGGAGACGAAGCCGAAGACGAAGATTTGCCTGAAATAATACCGTACAAAGAAGGTGATATACCCGATTCTATTCGTGTCGCTATTGGCTCAAACAGTGGCGCATTGGTTAATGGTCATTTTGGCTCCTGTATCCGGTTTCTGGTCTATCAATTATCCCGTGATGATTATCGATTGGTGGATATTCGTTCAACCCTTGAGGCGGATACTGCTGAAGATAGAAATCTGTTTCGGGCTAATCTGATAAAAGACTGTCACGTTATGTTTGTTCAGTCCATTGGAGGACCTGCTGCGGCTAAGGTGATTCGAGCGGATATTTATCCGATTAAGGTGCCTGATGTGACTGAAGCAGTTGATCAACTGAAGGAGTTCCAAAAAGTGTTTGATGCGCCACCACCGTGGATGGCTAAAGCGCTAGGACGCTCTGCGGAGGAGAGAGTCAGATTCAGTCACGATGAAACCGTTTAAATAATAAAGTAACACCTTAAGTTCATTCATAGGGCTTAAGGTGTGTTTAGTTTTGCCCTCACCCTATATTTTACGTTCCAATTCAATCATTTTACCACTTAACGATAGAGTGTTCCCCCCACCGACTTAATGCATCTTGTTTTTGTCGGTGAATCCACATGATAACGCTATTGCGCACGCATCGCCGATTTGATATGAACGCATGATATGAATGCGGCGTACACTCAAATAGGAGCATGCTGTTGTTAATAGGTGGGACCCTTATAATCGGCGTATCAATTGCATCGCGGCGGCTGTGATAAAGTCCTGTTTCTCCTCCATCTCCCGGCTTCCAATCAGGGTTTTCAAGGAAATAAATGAAAGCGGCACCCCTTATAGTTTCTCGTACCAAGGTTTCTTGCGAATTTCTGACCCCAGTATGATAGTTACATAATTGGTAGTTTGACAGATTAACTCTGTCTTTGTTGGATTGATCGACGAACCAACCAGGATTCAAATCATTATGTACCCAACCACTGGCACTGCCGACGGCATGATGATGAAATCCACCATTCACGTCCAAAGTGGCACTTATTCCAAGGACTGATGCTAATATGTCATGCCATTCTCTAGACAAAAAAATGCCCAGCGATCCTGAAAGATCGTGGTGAAAATTGAAGGTGAATGCATCGTAGCCAGAAACTGTTCGAGAGAAGCGATGAGGATCTGGTAAATCTGACAAGCCACGGTTGAGAATTGCCTTAAATCCTGCAGCATGATCCTGATAAACAGATTCGGTAAAGACATTCTGTGCAACAATATGGGGAAAAGGAGTACTACACCATTGCCAGCGCCGATTTTGAAGACAGTCCGCTAGGTTTCTCATTTTATAAATACCTACTGGGTTTTGGTTACGAATCGCTCGCTGTCCTTATCGATCACAAGGATTTCTCCATTCATATCGCCTTCTGCCAATCGCATTGCTGCCCTGGCAACCGATTCCGTTGAAATAACTCCAGGAAAACGAGTGGGTGCAAGTGTATTAACCCGAACTCCGAAGGTTTTAAATTCACATGTCATATGGCCTGACAAAGTATTTAGGGCTGATTTTGACGCACTATAGATGCTTTGCCCTACGAACGGAAAGATGGTTAAGCCGGATGTACTTGACACGTTTATGATACTGCGATTAGCCTGACCATTATCAGCTCTGTGCTTCCAGAATTTATCTACAATGATTGCGGAAAGCTTCATAGGAACCAAAACATTAAGATTGAACTGATCAGTTATTTTTTTAGAACTATTATTACAGTCAGCTATGTTTCCAAGGAACGAGAGATCTGCCGCAGAATTCAGTAACAGATCGATGCGATCGAAACGGGCTAGCGCGATATCGACGATATGAGAGAGGCTTTTGTCGTCATGAAGGTCGGCTTGAACTGCGTAAACGGGATGCTCATTCTCGGTCAAAGTTGCAACGCTATCCAAAGGATCTACGAATCTCTGCAGTTGAGAAACAACATTTGGAGGTCGACTTCGATAGACTGCGACAATGTTATATTGATCTGCGTACATTCGGCAAAATGCAGTTCCAAGTCGGCCACTAGCGCCGGTTAATAAACATACCTTTTTCATAGACTAATCCTGTTTGTATCATCAATGTTTTTCCAGCGATATATACGCTCGTTCGGCCAACGTTTGTTTGCAGATTCTAATGATCGATGTAGCCATAAGATAGCGCTGTTACGAGTGTATACTCGGTTGGTGATGAAGCTATGGTAGGAGTCGGGTGTATTCTCAAAAATAATGAGTGAGTTATTAATGGGCGGCACAGCCGCTAAGGGGCGATCGACAGGACTGTACTCTGACTTATAAAGGCCAGTCTCTCCTCCATCGCCAGCTGTCCACTCGTGATTCGCCAGGTAGTAAATCATAGTAACTGCACGAACAGTTTCACGTGCTTCGGTCAGTTGTCCTGGAATCGGCCCATGGGTGTATGTACAGCAACTTATATCCATAGGATTTACGCCATCTCCACGTTTTTGATTCGAAAACCAACCTACACCAAGATCACGATGAATAGAGCCATTCTTACTTCGTAATTGGTGATGGTGTAAGGCACCATTTACGTCCATGGTGCATTCAGCCTTCGTAAGTAAAGAGAGGAGTTTATGCCACTCCAATGAGTAAAAGATGGAAAGACATCCATTAATATCAGATGGAAAGTTCCACGAATAAGCATCCGAATTCATCATATTACGTGAGAAACGATCGGGATCATTATATTCTGCTAAGCCACGATTTAAAATTTCGCGGAACTCGGACTCTAGAGATTGGTAAAATCCAGATGTGAATACATTTTCTGCGATGAAATGTGGGAAAGGACTCAGTCGGCAAACCCAGCGTCGGTTTGCTATGATTTCCGCTAAATCTAAGGAACTCGTCATGCCCACTTACCAGGTAATATTTGAAACAGTATCATCGGGTGGGGTTTCATTTTCGTCATTTTCTTCTGGACGGTATTGATAGAGTAGCCATTCTCCGAGCAAAACGTCACCCAGCTTCTCCGTATGGTGCTCCTTAATAACGTTACGAACTTTCTCGTCTTTATATAATTTTATGCAAGACTGGCACTTGTGTGCGTACATGTTTTCCCAGTTAATAGTTTTATCGTGTTCGGCAGCCCAAGCGAGAATCTTTTCGGGACCTTCTACTCGTATCCATCGCTTGAGGAAGTCATTGGCTGCGTTCTCGTCGGCTTGAGCTAGCGGCACGTTTCTAATATCTCCAAGTTGAAGTTCAGGTATCTCGCGCATTCCAAGTCCGCAACAAGCGCCAAGCTGTCCATTAGCTTGTAAGGTTGTTGTGCTGAGACAACTATTACAACCTGTTCTAGTTACGAGATTGTGCTTGTTGAGAGTAATTCCATCCGGATACTGGTTAATATTTACAAAAGATAGGGGTGTCCATGGACTTTCTAGAATGCGGACGTAAGCATCAGGACTCTCTTCCAGCATCTTTAAGTAGATAGGGTGAGTCTCAAGTTTTTCTCTTGTTATGGATCGGTCTTGAACAATCTCGACCATAATGCAAATGGCGAGTTTCGCTTTTGCTGCGGCTTTGGTTGCGCGCAGAACATTTTCCAGGCTAACAAACCGTGCGTGCTGATCTCCGGTACTGAAATTAATTTCGAACAGACCAGCGGCTTTTAGTTCATCGATCCATTCACTGGCTGACACGTCGTCGCTAGCCCACCAAGCATTAGTAACCACTCTCGTGATAACGTGTCCAAGAGCAGCACGTTTGATTCCTCGTAACAGCATTTCTTTGGCCAGTGTAGGTTCACCACCTGTGAACACAACAAGTTTATAATCGCTGGCAATTGCCTGATCTATCGCTGAAAGCATCACCTCCTCTGGCAGTCGTGTTTTCTCTTTGGGGTGACTATAGGTGCCACAATGATCACATGCGGCAGTGCACTGATAAGTTGGCATCACAGACAATGTTCGATATTCGTTCATTGGGTCAATCATTAGCCGTCTCTCCTTTCCTAGGATTGAGAATATCACAAAATAGTTGCACACGAGAATCAGCTCAACGTGTGCGACTACTTGTCATTATTTTTAGCCCAAAAATTACCGAGTTGTAGTGGTTTTTTCCCCAAAAGAAGTTAAAGCACTTGGGGAACTTAAAGCACCTGCAGCCCGCGCCTGACTAGCGAATTGCACCATATTTGCACTCAACATAGCAGCCGTCATTTGCAATTGTTGACGGCTAATCACGCTTCCTAAAACACTTGAACCTGGCCCTGGACCTGGATCGGGCCCTGGACCTGGATCGGGTCCTGGACCTGGATCGGGCCCTGGACCTGGATCGGGTCCTGGACCTGGATCGGGTCCTGGACCTGGATCGGGCCCTGGACCTGGATCGGGTCCTGGACCTGGATCAGGCCCTGGACCCGGGCTAGGTCCTGATATTGCGACACTTTCTGAAAGGAGTACTGCTTGATCAACTACGAAAACAGCCTCTATCGCAGCAACTATAACCAATGCAGCCACTAAGACTGGGCCTGCTGCATAGGCTTCTGGAGATCCTCCACCGCCTGTCTCGACTGGAATATTATGCAGTTCAGGAAGGATTGAGCTTATCGTTTCGGCATCGCCAAACTGATGTATTGCGCTAGCTAAGTCTCTCTGAACCTGAGCCTGATTGATTCCTAAAATAAATTGCTTCTTCTGTTCAGGGGTTGCAGATTTGAGATTAAGATTGCCAAGCAGTTTCTTTTGATAGTTTGTGGCCCAGGCCATTAGTTTTTTGTTGCTCAGGAGCGAAAATAAGACGTGGTTCGCTTGATCAGTCTTCGCAACAGGGATTTTACTTTCGGGAAGAACTTTGGCAGCTAATACCCCGGTTGGGTTAGACACGAATAGCTTTTGGAGTGACTTTGACCCATTCAACTCAGTGTAGAGAGAATTTACCCGAGTCGAAAGTTGATCGTAGTGTAGAACTAAAAGTTGGTTGTTATTCACATTATTATCCTCCACATTATTAATTATAATTTGGTAAAAGCCACTATTTCCGCAAAGCCTTGTGTTTGACCTTTAAATCTGAGCAAGCGGCGAAAAAGACTAAAAATTCTTACTTCATTATAGACCTACTTGCAAGATTTTCAGTTGTCTCTATATAGCATATTGCAATAAATAAGTCATTATATTTTTTATGTGTCCGTGCCCAAATGTTCGCTGATGCTAAACTTGTTTGGCAATGGTTACCGCCGAAATAATTACTTGCCTGAGAAAATGGCTTAGAGTAAGTTAACCACTCGCTAATTAAATAACTACAAATTGACTTTTTGTTAAAATTAAATTGAAGCAGTATAACTTTGGCTGGAATATACTTGTCTATGCAGTTCGATAATAAAAGACACATTAGTTTTTTCTATAATTTAACTTTAATTTAAGTTTAATAATGGACACCAATATAGTTTTCGATGCCCCTTGGGCATTAAGCCTTAAAATTACAACTGGTTTATCTCTTTTTATACTTATAGCTATCCCGGTAATATTTTTTAGTTACGCATCTTTAGCTAACGATCTGGGGCGTACTATAATTATATTGTTTCTTCCTATGTTTATCCTGATAGGAGCATCATTATTTATAATCCGTGGCTATGTTATAACTTCAGATTCTATAATCGTAAAACAATTAGGATGGAGTAAAAAATTTGATCTAGATAAGTTAAAATCTATCAAATTCGATCCTAATGCAATGGCTGCATCAGTCAGAACTTTTGGTAATGGGGGAATATTCTCTTATGTTGGCCGCTTTAGTAATAACTCATTAGGCTCATATCGCGCCTATGCAACCAATCCATCTTTATCAGTAATCCTGTATTTTAAAGATGAAACCATTGTTTTGACACCAGATAGACCTGAATATTTTGTATCATCAATTTACAAAATAACAGAGCTAAATGTAAATTAGAGATATGAAGTTCAATATCCTCATCATACAAGCACTATTAATCTAAACATGAGAAAAGTGCCTGTCAAAGAAGCGAGTTTCTCAGGCTCTTGGGTAGGCATAATTAAGATTACTGATGCCACCGGCATCCGTGTGATGATTAATATTAACAAACAAATGGACGGAAGATTAAGTGCAACGCTTGATTGCTTAGATCAGGGCACTATGAGCATCCGTGTGGATTTGATATCTCTAATCAAAAAAAAACTAAGATTTGTAATTGAGAAGATTGGAGTTGAGTTCGTTGGTCAGATTGACAAAGTCGGAAAACAGTGTTCAGGTGAGTGGCGACAACATGGACTCGTAGTGCCATTAAAACTTATTGCAGTCGACCATCCGGAGATTTATTTTTCGCGTCCTCAAACACCCAGTCCCCCATTTCCGTATCATCAAGAGCAGATAAATTTTGAAAGCAACGAGCATGGAGTTACGCTGGCCGGCACTCTAACATTGCCGGATACAAAAGTCCCATTCCCCACTGTTCTTCTGATTTCCGGATCTGGTGCTCATGATCGCGATTGCACTGCATTTGGACACAAGCCATTCCTAATACTTGCAGACTATTTGACACGAAATGGAATTGCTACCTTGCGTTTCGATGATCGTGGTGTAGGTGACTCTACAGGTAACCGATCAAACTTCACCAGCTTGGATCTGGCCAACGACGTTTTAGGTGGGGTTCGGTTTCTTCTCAACCAGAAAAATTTCGAAGTTAATAGAATCGGGTTGTTGGGGCACAGCGAAGGTGCAACCGTCGCGGCATTGACGACAGGTAACTGCAATAATATCTCATTCCTAATCCTCATGGCGGCACCAGGGCTTCCAGGAGAGAAAATCCTCGAAATGCAGCGCTTGCTAATTCATCAGGGGATTGGCACTCGACCAGAACTAATCGAATGGGAAGAAAATTTGCTTCGTCGATTAACTGAGGTTTTATACAATGAGAGTAATAATCTGATTGCTGAAGCCGCAATGGAAAAGATCATTCAAATGGAGATAGAAGCCATACCACAAGATAGCTTCAATGGAATGGCCGGTGTTTGTCCAATTTTGTTGGCGGAGGCTTCCCTGATGCGTACATCGTGGTTTCGCCATTTCCTTATATTCGATCCGAGGCAGGCTCTATCCAAAGTGCAGTGCCCTGTTCTAGTGATGTCAGGTTCGCTTGATATTCAAGTGCCGTCAACGCCAAATCTGATGGAAGTAGAGCGGGCACTTCTGTCTGCTGGAAATACGAATGTAACAGCAGTGGAGTTGCCTGGACTCAATCATCTTTTCCAGCAAAGTTTGAGTGGAATGCCATTAGAATACGGTGAGATTGAGGAAACGATTGCAATATCTGCACTAAACTTTATCAAAGACTGGATATTTAAGGTCGCCCAGTAAACCTAAGGCTTTGCCAACATTCAACAGAAAAGGTTCTCTTAGTTCTTTTCAAAAACGATAAATATTAAATGGTTTTTGATACGCAGTTTTAATCCGGTCGGGCTTTAAACTCATACTTACGAAACATAAAGGCCACGTTCACTAAAGCAATCATCACCGGCACTTCAATCAATGGACCAATGACCGCCGCAAATGCTGCACCGCTATTGATTCCAAATACCGCGACTGCTACAGCAATCGCCAGTTCAAAATTATTGCTTGCGGCAGTAAAAGCCAGGGTTGTCGTTTTGCCATAGTCCGCACCAATCGCTTTACCCATCAGGAAGCTGACTAAAAACATTACCACGAAGTAAATCAACAGTGGAATTGCAATGCGGACTACATCGAAGGGTAGTTGCACAATCAGTTCACCTTTTAATGAAAACATCACCATGATGGTGAATAACAGGGCAAAGAGTGTCAGTGGGCTAATTTTTGGAATAAAGCTTTTGTGATACCAATCTTTACCTTTCGCTTTTATCAATACAAAGCGTGTCGTAAAGCCGGCAATGAAGGGGATGCCCAGATAAATAAACACGGTTTTGGCAATTTCACCGATGGTAATGGCAACTACGCTACCTTGCAAGCCGAATAAGGGTGGTAGAACAGTAATAAAAAGCCAGGCATAAACACTAAAAAACAACACCTGAAATACGCTG
>CAIPPE010000045.1 GCA_903866825.1 uncultured Methylococcaceae bacterium | reverse complement strand
GTCTTCGACAAATAGCAACCCTGATCAATCGGTCTAAAAGTAGCGTTTATCGGCACCCAAAAGCGCAAGCTCGTCGCAATCAATATCCAGAATCGGCCTTGTGGGAAACCGAAGCAGGCGGTGCGACCGGCATGGTAGTCAGCTAGCTGGTGGAAGTCCAGCCATTGCCCTGTGAGAAGGGAAAATGTAGGCGAAGGCAAGGGTGTCCAAAGAAACTTCCAGTAGCTAGCCAACAGGGAAATACGGTTATTGATAGCCAATGCGGAATCTGAAGGAAGCCCTAGCCAAATCAGTCACCTAAACGAAAGTGAACCTTCGTAAGGCGGCAACAAGAGGGTAAGGTGCCCGCGACCACCGAAACCCAATATTCTCACCGTAACGTGTTGTCGTATTGAAGGTAGGTGGATTGAGAAAGTAGACTATCTTACCCAGTGACAGGCCGTCGGATTCGGGCCGGAGTAACTGCGACTCTTTAAGCCCTAAGCGCAGCAGTAATGCTGACGTTATGAACCGAGGGTCTTCAGATGAAGCCATAGTAATCGTAAAGTTCTGTGCTGTTGATTTCATGGTGACATGAAGGAGGATAAAACACAGGGTCAGCAACAGGGTGTTAGAGGTGAAGGGTGGAACATGTAAGCGGCCATGGTCGTTACATTTGACTGGCAGTTTGAGATCGGCCAACTCAGGAGCCAACGACTATCCACGTCGTAAACAGTGGAAGAATCGCTGGTGCAAGATTGATGAAAGACTGCTGCAATATGAGTAAAGTGAGCGACATGAGCCTATTAATAGAGGAACCAAGACTTTTCGATAACCTATGCTCAACGCTGTACTTGGGCGTGGGCTTTGAACTGGTTAAAAGGAACAAAGGTGCCGCCGGTATAGATGGAATGAGCATCTCGGACTTTGATACCAATTTAGACGAAGAGCTAAGCATATTGCAACAGGAACTTAGCAATTGGACTTATCAACCTTCGCCGGTACGTCGAGTAGAAATTCCAAAGCCTGATGGTAAAGGGGTTCGCCTACTTGGCATACCGACAGTGCGCGACCGCGTGGTGCAAACAACCTTAAAGTTGTTGTTGGAACCGATTTTTGAGCCGTGTTTTTCAGAGCACAGCTATGGATTTCGTCCAAATCGCAGTGCGCAGCAAGCCGTAGAAGCGGCGCAAAAGATCATCAACAGGGGTAAACCTTACGTGGTGGACATCGACCTAGAAAAGTTCTTTGATCGAATAAATCACGACCGACTGATAGCCCGCATGGGTGAAAAGATCAGCGATAAACGGATACTGAGGTTGGTGGGAATACTGTTGCGTAGCGGCGTCATGGTCAATGGTGTCGTAAACCCCAGCCAGGAAGGCGCGATGCAGGGAGGGCCATTAAGCCCCTTGCTTAGCAATATAGTATTGGATGAGCTAGATCAGGAATTGGAGCGGCGAGGTCTGGAATTTTGCCGATTCGCTGATGATTGCAATATATTCGTAAAATCGCAAAAAGCAGCAGAACGGGTGATGGAAAGAGTCAGTCAATTCATAGAAAAGAAATTGAAGTTAAAAGTGAATCAAGATAAAAGCCAAGTTGCTTTATCTGACAAGGTGAAATTCTTAGGTTTTACCGTGGTTAACGGGACGATTGCGATAGCGCATAAAGCCCTGAAAATGGCCATGTGTAAAGTCAAAGCACTGACACCGAGAGGCACTCATAACACTCTGGAATCGACCATGGACAAGATCAACCAATGGTATGTAGGCTGGTCGAACTATTATAGTTTGACCAACTATCCCTCACAACTGAGGAAAATAGAAGCCCATATCCGGCGGAGACTAAGATCAAGGCTAGTGAGTCAACAAAAGAGAAGACAGTTTCTATATCAAAATCTAGTCAAACGGGGGGTGCCGCCCAAACAAGCGTCAAAAGACGTCTTTTCAAATAACAAACGATGGGCGCTCTCTAATACCCGAGCGGTAACGAGGGCCTATCCCAATAGTTGGTTTATTAACCTGAAAGGGCAGGAAATACGCTC
>CAIPPE010000044.1 GCA_903866825.1 uncultured Methylococcaceae bacterium | reverse complement strand
TGATCCTTTAACACCTGCTTGGAAATCACCTGCACGTTCAACGGCGTTTCCATAATGGGTGTGTCGGTTTTAGTACCGGCGTTGGCATTAGGTAAAACGTAATCTTCGTTATACGGGTCTTTGACGTCGTAGATTGAATTACCTACCACACTAACTTTAGGCAGTGTGATGGTATCGTTTTTACTTTGCTGTGCTTCCTGCGGTACGATGGCTAAACTCTTGTTATCGAGAACTTTAGACGTCAGGCCACTCCCAGCCAGAAGCTTTTTCAAACCTTCCTCGACGGTATATTCCCCATCCAGGCCCGTTGTGGTTTTTCCATCTGTCAATTTAGCTTCTGCAGAAAATAACAACCCGGAATTTGTCGCAAACTTTCTTAACGCCTGACTCAACGAACCGCCACCAATATGGTAGCTGTGCTTAACACTGCCAGTGTTGTTATTGCTTTCTGCATTGGCAGCATTGGTTACAGTGAGTACGGAGGCAAGTAAAATGCCTTGTATAGCCTGGTGTAATCGAGACGGTTGTAAGTCAAAAGTGCTACTGCGATTCGTTAATGACATCGGTTTTATCCCCTTTAGAAAAATGGTGTTGTCATTAACTATGTCAATCGAAACAGAAAAAGCGGAACTCGATATTGAAAAAAAGTTTTACATAGTTATGGTCTTGTTTTTATATACGACATTGCCGTATACTCTTAGGTAAACGCGGTGGTGTGCGTATTCTCTATTACGTGCAAGATGTTCAAGGCCGAATTTGGCTGTTGACGGTATACGCTAAAAGTGCGCGTGAGAATATTGCCGCTACCACCTTAAATGCATTACGTGAGATTGCCGACCATGCCGATATTAACTGAAACTGAATTACTGGCACGCGACGCCCAACGCGACTTGAATGCCGAATTACTGGAAGCCGTCCAACAAATGCGTGCGGGGCAACTTGGACGGGTGTCTGTGATTACGCGCGATAAGCGAGTTATAGAATCCCCTGTAGCAAAAATCCGCGTCAGCACAAAGTTGTCCCAAGCTAAATTTGCATCCCTAATGGGTATCTCAGTACGTACGTTGCAAGATTGGGAACAAGGTCGCCGCTCACCATCAGGAGCGGCTAAAACCTTATTGCGTGTTGCCGAAAGACATCCAGAAATCCTGCTGGAAACTTATGACCAACAATCCTGATCCCAAAGGGGGCTTATCCTTTGAGGTTGCTTTACCCAATACAGAAACCAAAGCCGCCCTGTTAGATGTTCGAGCTAAAATCAATCTTGAAACTATTAATCTTGAACAGCTTCAGCGTGAAATCGGTTTGATTTGATCCTGAACTTCACAGCGGCAAGATTTCATCTTAACAGTGTTGGTTCTAACTCAATTCGTTCATCAAGTGATGATATTTAGAATATCAGACGCCCTTAACGGGGCAGAACTTTAACCCAGAACGGAAACGGGCTTGATAACCTGACCGGCAAATTGGTTTCGAGTGAAGCGAGTATTCTGTCGGTATCCTTTAGCGGAAATGAACCAATAATGCGCATATCAGCAATTTCGGGAGCACAAGTCACATAACCCTTACGGTAACGGTTAAGTTGTAATAGAAACTCACTCAATGGGATATTATCGGCAATAATAACGCCTTGACTCCAGGGAGGCTGGTCGAGGTTATTTTGTTGAATCGGCTCAACACGAGTCGAGATAAACCGGGCTTCCTGACCAGCGCTTAGGATTTGTTTTAAAGTATTTGGAGAAGCCGGTTGAATTTCAACCTTATCCGCAAACACAGCAACCTGACTGTAGTCAGCTTGTTGGCTGACACTAAAGCGCGTACCCAGCGCCCGAACCCTGCCCTCTTGAGTGTCGACCACAAAGGGCCGATGCCGATCAGTATTATCGGGGGCTGTTTCTATATAAATCTCACCCGTAACCAACTGTAAGTGTCGTAAATCCATTGTGAATTTGACGTTCAAGGCACTACCACTATCCAGAATAACGGTTGAGCCATCAGCCAGGGTAATCGTTTTGGTTTCGCTCTGGGCGACATGATAATCGGCTGTCCATTCTTGCCAGTATCGACCGCGCGCGAACTGCCAGCTTGATAATCCTACAACACCTAGCACTAGCAAATTGTGAATGGCACGTCTGCGTGATAAATCTGGCGCTGTTAAGGCGGCTAACGATACTTTGGGCGGGAGCGACTTGAATCTGTCGATATGAAACTCTACTCTGTCCCACGCGGCCCGGTGATCTGGATGCTCGGCCAACCAGATTTTCCATTGCGTCGTTTCACTTTGATTAGCGCTTCCGGAGCGGAATAAGGCAAACCACTCCGCAGCTTGCGCCAAGATGTGCGGGTCAATATCTGGGCGATGTTTATTCTGCATGTCGTTTTAAAACCCGGCGCTCAGGCACTGAAACATGGCTTGCGCTATATATTTTCTGACCATCCGATCGCTGACCCCCAGCCTTTGCCCAATTTCAACATAGGTGAGGTCATCAAGCTGTGCCAATAGAAAGGCGGTACGGACTTTTTCAGGTAGTTGATTGAGTAGCTCATCGATTTCTCGCAAGACTTCAAGAATGATGGCGCTTTCTTCCGCCGAAATAGCCACTTCTTCAGGATAAGCCGAAAGCCGTTCCAAATAAGCCTTTTCTATTGCACTACGGCGCCAGTGATTAATCAACAAGCGTTTTGCGATAGTTGTCAGATAAGCACGAGGCTCGTTTAGATTGGGCGTTTCTTTTGAGGTAATAATGCGCAAAAAAGTGTCATGCGCATGATCTTCAGCCTGAAGACGATCCTGAACCCGTTTTTCTAACCATTTGATTAGCCAGGGGTGATGGTCTTGATAAAGCTGCGTAAAGGCCTGGTCGCTATTGTTTATCAGTTCTGTGGTCATCTAGCATTATCCTATTTAGTTGCTGATTTTGCCGTCTTCAAAGAGGTGTTGTTTAGCAAAACTCTTTAATAATGCAAAAAATGTTCCATGTTAATGATAATGAGGGATGCAGGCTGATATGGTGGGGATGTTTATGGAAAAGTGTGGGATATGACTTATTTTTTATAAACAAAGTGCGGCATATCCCCTGTTTCCATACCCGACTTATTGATTTATTGGAGTCAAAACTCATTAGTTTTGACTCCAAAGTCAAATACTTTGACAATCTTAAAGCATTGTAACGAACGATTTGTCAATTAAAACTGAATCCCAATCGACCCCATAAAAGTACGTGGAGCGCCAAAATTAGCATAAGCTGAATTAGCTTGATTAGTAGGATCTGGAGTCATATATAAACTTGTATAGTAGTATTTATCAAATAAGTTATTTACGTTCAATTGTGCGGTAACTTTGGATTTACCTATCTTTAGGCTATAGGCAGCCAACAGGTCTACGGTCGCATATCCGGGTATGGAAAAATTGGGATCGGTTGAGTTATAAGCCAACTGAGAATCACGCAAAGTAACACCGCCACCCACTTTTAAGCCATGCAGTGCTTCTTGCTGAAAATCGTAGGTGTTCCACAAACTACCCATATTTCTGGGTACGCCCCAATAGCGGCTACCGGCAGCAGGATAGGTGTCATTAGTTTTGAGGGCACGGATATCGGTATTAGAATAAGTACCAATCACGTTCCATCCGGGCAGGATTTCCCCTTGAATATCCAGCTCCGGGCCACGACTGCGCACCGCGCCAGTAACAAGACTAAAACCTGGATGAGCTGGATCGGCAGTGGCTACATTGGTTTTGGTCAAATCATAGTAAGCCAGCGTGGCCCGCAGCCGTCCACCAAAAAATTCGGTCTTGATTCCACCTTCATATTGTTCCGCATTTGTCGGAGGTACCGGTGTTGTCGGGTATATGTTGCCGTAGTTGGCTCCGAAACTTTCAACATAATTGGCATAGAGACTGAGCCAGTTTTGTGGCTGCCAAAGAATACCTACGCGAGGGGTAACGGCATCAGCCGTCGAAGGGGTAGGGGAAACATCACCGCCAAAATCTTTGGCATAGACAAACTTATTACGCAAGCGAATGTTCTGGTATCGGATACCGCCCATCACATGCAGGTTATAAGGCAATTTAATCTGATCCTGTATGTACGCACCGAACTGATCGCTGCCAAAGTCATTCGAGTAATTTGGATATATAGGACTGGTGAACGGTGTGCCGGGATGAACTGGATTATAGATATTAATAGTTGAAAAATCGATGTTATAGGATGGATCCATATTGTAGGCACGGTTATAGGCAAAGTCGGTATTATAAAAATCACCGCCCAGCAATAAGGTATGCTTTAGTTTACCGGTATCAAAATGACCGGTAACATCCAGATTGGTTGCATAGGTATTGATTTGGCGCTTATCTACCATGATGAATCGAGAGACACTGGTGTCATTCGAGAATAATGGGAAAACATAATTATTCATATCGTTGCGCATCTGGTTGACTGAAAAACGGTGTTTTACTGACCAGTTCTCGTTGAACTGATGCGACCAGTTGAAGCCGCCGTAAATGGTTTCTGAAACAGCGGGTGAATATTCGCCATAGTTCTGATTTCTTGGAATATGCAGTAAGGTGTTGTTAACAAGCGGAATAAAGGTTGTATCCATACCCAAATGCTGGCGATTGTATTCCAGTTCAAAATTTGCCTGGGTTTTGGGGCTGATATTCCAGGTTAACACCGGGGCGAAGAAGACATCTTCCTTACCTGCAAAATCCCGGAACGAGCCGCTGTTTTGGTAGGACAAATTGGCGCGGTAGAGCAAGGTATCGTCTTTGGTCAGCGGACCAGTTGCATCTAGCGTAGTCCGGTACAGATTATAAGAACCAAATTGCTGAGTCGCAGCATAATACGGAGTCGCCAGTGGCTTTTTAGTTACTACATTGACCATGCCCCCCGGTTCGACCATGCCATACAGAATTGCCGCTGGTCCTTTCAGGACTTCGACGCTTTCGATATTGGCCATTTCACGGCTGGCACCACCACTTTGCAAGCGAAAACCATCTCGAAAGAAAGTTTCCGAGCTAAACCCGCGTATAAAGGTCACATTATTCATCTGATTGCCTCCACCGGTATCGGCGGTTTGTGAGGTAGTGGTTACACCGCTGACATTTTTTAAGGCATCGTTAAGCGTCACCACTTGCTGATCTTTCATCACCTGCTTGGAAATCACCTGTACGTTTAACGGCGTTTCCATAATCGGCGTATCGGTCTTGGTGCCGCTGGTGGCGTTGGGAAGAACGTAATCCTGGTTATAGGGATCTTTGACATCGTAAAGGGTACTGCCTACCACTGTCACTTTAGGCAATGTGATCGGATCAGTCTGATTGGTCCGAGATATGGCAGGTGGTGTAGGTGCTTTTTCCAGGGTAATCGTCTTGCCATTACTATAACGGTAGTTTAATCCTGAACCTTTCAGTAATTTTTGCAAGGCATCTTCTGAAGTGTAACGGCCTTTAAGTTCTGGTACCTTAATTTGATTGGTGATATTGCCTTCATAAAGCACTTGCAGACCGGTGGCTTCAGAAAACCGTATTAACGCGCCAGCAAGCGATTGCGCGGGGATATTGAACGGTATTATAGCCTGCTCTGCAGCCAGGGTTATAATCGGGGTCAACAAACCAGCTGCCAAGAGCAGGTTTAAACAGGGACAGTAGCCCGTATCCAGGGATTTCATAAGTCATTCTCCATTGTTGATAAGTGGTGTCTCAACAAAGACGAACGACCCCACTGCTTTTACTTAGTCAGTGAATGAAATATTTTTAGAACAATAATACCAAACCTCCTGGCAGACTCAGAGTTTTGGCATGTAAAGTAGTTTTGAGGGCATCCACCACCGCATCTTTGTCACGACTATTGAAAACACCACTGACGATTCGGTCTCCCATAGCCGATTTGATGGCAACGATGCGTCCGCTTCGATAGCGATTAATTTCTGCCAATACCTGTGACAGCGGTTGCTGATCAAATACTATCTGGCCGCGCTGCCAGGCAAAGGTATCGTCGCTTTCGACATTTAGCACGGCTTCAAGATGACCTTGTTTGTAATCGACTTGCTGGGCTGCTTTTACCAAAGCCGATGCGGTATCTGCTGTCACTTCAACGGTACCCTCGTTAACTGCAACCCGTAAATCGTCATCCCCTTTTCTGACGCTAAAGGCGGTACCTACCGCTCTGGCATCGGCCTGCCCCCCCTTAACGATAAAAGGCCTGGCCTTGTTGGGAGCGACCTCAAAATAAGCTTCTCCCCGTAACAGTTCGACTTGGCGCTGTTGTTCGTTAAAATGTACAGCAAGCGCCGTATCTGTGTTTAAAGTTAAGCGTGAACCGTCTTCCAGAGTAACGTTGAATTGTTCGCCTGGGGCGGTGTGATAATCGCTTTGCCAGTCTTGCATCCGTAACGGGAGTTGCCAAACAGCAATCGTTAGCAGCACACTCAGACACCAGACCACAGCGATAGGCTGACTAGAATTTCGAAACTGACCTGATTTACGGTAGATAAAGTCCGTGGAATTTTTTTCCGGGATATCAGTGGTGTCGTTATCATGGACGTCGTCTTTTTGGTCTGCAATAATCCGGCTATGAACTCGTTCGGCAGGCATTTCCAGCAACATCCACAGTTTACGGGTACGGTCATACGCTTCGGCATGCTGGGGATGGGACTGATACCAGTTTTTAAAACGGCGGCGCTCTTCAACACTGACATCATCTGCCTGTAGTCTGGCAAACCAGGCGTTTGCCTGATCAGAAACGGTAGAGGGTGGTTTACTATTTTGAGACATCATGGAGTTAAAGCCTTAATGCAAGGAAGTATATAATGCCAAAACATTAACAATGTTAGGTCGTTGAATCAAATGGAACCAATCTGACATTTTAGCAACTTCATGGCCTTGTAAACATGATTTTCTACCGTGCGTACAGAAATACCCAATTCTTTGGCAACATCTGAATAACTTTTTCCTTCAACCCGACACAGTAAAAAGACTGTACGGCTTTGTAACGGTAATTCATAGATAAATTTCTCCAACATTTCCATTTGCTGTACTCCTGACAGCACCGTATCCGGTTCTGGACTGGTGCAGATTATCTCTTCTGTAACAGTCCCCCCGTCACGTTTATGCTGCCGCGTGACCCCGCG
This sequence comes from uncultured Methylococcaceae bacterium, assembly GCA_903866825.1. GTDB lineage: Bacteria > Pseudomonadota > Gammaproteobacteria > Methylococcales > Methylomonadaceae > Methylobacter_C. The sequence continues at coordinate 15,146 of CAIPPE010000044.1, read as the reverse complement.
CAGATGGTCCACGGCCAGATTGTCTGCAATTCTATAGACAAATGCACGTTTATTGACAATTTCGCTGTCATTAGGAATGCGGGCAATGCGCAAATAAGTTTCCTGTAACAAATCGTCTGCCGCCACGTTGCAACTGACCTTATAGGTCAAAAATTGTAGCAATTCGCTTTGATGTCGCAAAAAAGTCGCTAACAAATTTTCTTCTCCAGTCACAATCATCCGGAAATCCAGCAAGATAACAAATAACGCAGTAGCATTTGATGATGTTTTTGCATTGATACAATCATGATTATTAGAATAACTTAGGCAAAGTGCATTCCACTGACAACTTGAATGCAATCGAATATTAAAGCGATTTTTATGCCAAAACTATTAATGTCATTTGCCGGATGTTAAAAAGCCTCTTTGAAATAACTTCAATGCCAGGGATTAACAGGGTTATAGCAGACCTATCGGGAATTGCAGAAAAGCGGCAGTAGGCGAACTGAATAAACTTGATTTGATGATGGATAAAACTGTGTCATATCACCTATTCGACTGCGTGATATGACACAGTTTTTTTTAAAATTTTGCGCTTGATATCTCTAAAATCTGTCCCTATTCCGCGTCTTGGTCGACTTTCAGGCCTGCCGTTTTTTCCACCAGATATACAAACCAGTGGCTGACAGAATGGCTTCCACTAGTCCCTTTAAACAGACGAATATCCTGTAGGGCAACCCCCAAACCTGGGCCATGTGCAAACACCTTAGCCAGTCCGTGGCTATAATATCCATTTTTAAAATTGTTCTAGCTGCTTGGTTTTGAAACTCTGGCCTATCAGCTAATACTGAACATTTATAGACCCCATAAATGTTCTGGGTGTACCAAAGCTAACATAACTAAATCCACTATTAGGATAATAGTAAGACGCTGCATTGGTAAAATAACTTTTATCCAGCAGGTTTTGCACATTTAATTGTAGATTAACTTTGGCTTTTCCGGCCTTAAAACTGTAACCGGACATTAGACTCACCAGCCCATAGCCAGAGGAGTTTATAGTGTTGGTGGCATCCAGCTGACTATCTTGGAGTGTCACACCACCACCTACCTTAAACCCCTTAAAATCCCCTTGTTTTACTTCGTAGGTATTCCAGAAACTGGCAATATTGCGTGGCGTAAATTGAAGCCTTTGTCCCTGCAAAAATGAATTGTTTGTCAAAGGTGTTTCTGGGCTTTTGGTAATCATCACACTCTGATTGGTATACGTGGCAATTACGTTCCAACCGGGTAGAATTTCACCCTGAATATCAATCTCCGGGCCATGACTATTGATAGCACCAACGGCAACGGAACAACCGTAACCGCAAGCTGGGGCTGGATGACTTGTATCGGTAACGGCGACATTTTCTTTGGTCAGATCGTAATAAGCAAAACTCGTGCGTAAACGGCCATCGAAGAATTGCGTCTTGGCACCAAACTCCCACTGCTGTGCTGATTCTGGCTGTATCGGCTTAACTACCCCTGGACTAACGTAAGTAAGAGCACCACCATTGTTGCCAAAGTTCTCGACATAATTGCCATACAAACTCAGCCAATCGCGAGCTTCCCATAACAAACCCACCCTTGGTGTGACGGCAGCATCCGTTAATGCTGGATATGGGGCATAGGCGCCGTATGGACCTTGTTCTCCTATGTGATGCACGTATTGATAGCGCAGTCCGCCCATGACATGAAAGTTATAGGGTAACTTGATTTGATCTTGGGCATACAGACCATAATTATCACTTTTAAGGTAGATATGGTAAGCCGGATTTGGCCCTTGCGGGCCTGTATCGATTGAGCCACCATGGATGGGATTATTAAGAAGTATATTTGAAACTGTAAAACCTTCACTAGTTGCGTTGTTAGTAGAGTCAAATCGATAATAATCGCCGCCCACCAACAGGGTATGGGCAAATAAGCCGGTTTTAAAGTGTCCCGTCAGATTTAAGCCGGTGGAGATTGTATTGGTGACATCGGTTTGCGGGCTTTGAGCATAACGACTTATCAGATTGCCAGTAATATTATAAGGCTCAACTATAACACTGCCAAAATTATAATCCTGACGTTTAAAATTAATCATGTGTTTAAGGGTCCAGTCGTCGTTGAACTGGTGCAAAAACGTTAACCCGGCAAATGTTTGTTCAGTGCGCATATTATTGCTTTCGTTATAATTGAGCGTATGTGAAACACTATCGATAGGCTGATTGTTTGCGTTAGCTGGCAAGATTTGTTGATCAAGGTTAGATAGTGCCCGATTATATTCAAATTCCAGGGTCGCTGAAGTGCGGGAACTGATGTTCCATTTTAGGGTAGGCGCTAAAAATAAATCTTCACCTTGAATCAGGTCACGGAACGTATTGTTTTTTTGAAAAGATATATTAAAACGGTATAGTAAGGTATCGTCTTTGCTCAACGGACCCGTGGCGTCGATACTAGTGCGGTAGAGATCGTAAGAGCCAAACTGCTGATTAAGGGCATAATAAGGTGTAGCCAGCGGTTGTTTGGTAATGATGTTTACCATACCACCCGGTTCAACCCGCCCATATAGGATAGCAGCTGGACCTTTTAGAACTTCAACACTTTCTACATTGGCAAATTGCTGAAAATTTCCAAAATCATTACCGTCCAACCTAAAGCCGTTACGATAGGTAGTGGTCGTAGCGAAGCCTCGTAAAAAGATATTGTTACCGTTAACATAAGGATCTGTGCTGGTAGTAATACCGCTGACGTTCTTTAGGGCGTCATTCAGGTTAATGACCTGCTGATCGTTTAGCACTTGTTTGGATATCACTTGCACGTTTAATGGGGTTTGCATTATCGGTGTATCAGTCATAGTGCCACTGGTGGCATTAGGCAAAACGTAATCTTGGTTATAGGGATCTTTGACATCACGGATAGAGTCTGCACTGACCTTAACCGTTTTTAACACAGTCGGCCCGGAACTTTTAACAGGCTCCGGTGCTTTTTCCAAGGTGATTGTATGGGTATTTATAAATCGATAAGTCATGCCGCTACCTTGCAATAAGCGGGTTAAGGCCTGTTCCACAGTCATATTCCCATCTATACCATTAGAGGTCAGTCCTTTTACCTTATCAATCGTCACGGCTAATTCTAAATTGGCTTCAGCCGCAAATTGTATTAATGCACTATTGAGCGGTTGAGATGGTATTTTGTAATGCCGTAAAGTTTCAGCAGCGCTAACTTTAAGACTTATTGAGACCAAAGTCATTAGACTAAGAACTAATATTATTACCGGCACAGACACGTTTAAAATACCTGCACCTGGCGCTATTGAATGGTTTTGCCGTTGCTTCATAAATTCCCTCGGTTGTTTTAATTACTCGGCTAAATAAAACGTTTAAGAGACAAAAAATGACAACAACTCATTAAAAAGTTTTTTGAGAAGCCCTACAAAAGCAAATTAACGATGTAACAGTACCCACCAAAGACCGATCTTTGTTTCTTTTAATGCCAACACATTGCTGAGTGTATGCACTGCTTCATCGGTATTTTCTAAAGAAAACACCCCCATAATGCGCTGATTATTAAGCGTGGCATCGTGTATAAAAATCCGTCCATTACGGTACCTATTTAATTCTGCAATCACTTCACTCAGCGGTTGATCATTAACAAATAATTTTTGTTGGCTCCAGGCACTTATCTGACTTAGGTTTGCAGTTACCGGTGAGGGTAATCGGCTACCCCCCTGATAGTTGAGTTGCTGACCTTCTTTAATGATGACTGTCGGGGCCTGTTCGGATACCTGGGCTGTCGATAGCGTTGCAGACACGGCATGTTCTTGCACCGCAACACGAACAGTGTCATTTTCCGGATTATAAACTTCAAATACCGTACCTAAAGCCCGAATAGTCAATCCACCACTTTTCACATCAAACGGTCGCTGCGGTTCTTTGGCAACAGTAAAACGGACTTGACCATGCCGTAAGGTTATTAAACGTAGATCATTTTGATAATCGACAGAGACAGCCGAATTAGTATTTAGCAGTAAATGACTACCATCACTCAAAGCAATATCCCGTAGCTCGCCCGTGCCGGTATGATAATCGCTTAAATAGGTATCCAGCAGGTGTGCCTGATTTGGCATTATTGATAAAACGGCAAGCAACAAGGCAGCGGCTAGGGTGATGGGTACCGCTAACCAGTATCTAAACCGGTTAGCTGATTTGTGAATATTAACAACAGACACATTGTTATCGTTAATGACAGGCGTTGGTTGGTCTTGGCTCTGTTTCTGTCTTAAGCCATTACCGGCGACTATCATAGTGTCAAACATGTCTTCTGCCTCACCTAAGGCAAAAGCATGGGATGAATCTTGAGAAAGCCATTCGGCAAATCCGTGCAATTCTTCTGGACTGATATCCTCTGCGCGCAATTTAAAGAGCCAATCAATCGCTTGCTGGTTTACCTCAGGTAAGATAGAGTTTTCTTTTAGATCAGGCTTCAATCGCATTGCTTTATCCTTAGGGTGCAATGCGCTGTAGCGCGGGCCAAATGTTTGCACACCATGGATTTTGATATCCCCATACGATCAGCGATTTCTTGATAGCTTAGACCATCGATACCATAGAGGAAAAAGGCATTACGACAATCCGCAGGCAACTCCATCATGGCTTGTTCTACGATGGACAAGTTTTGTTGTCCAATGGCGATCTGTTCAGGTCCCATTTCTGATGCACAGTAATTATCGACAAACTCATCAAAATCCAGTTCTACGATATGTTGCCGTCTAACCTTGGCTTTACGCTGATAATCGACTGCCAAATTAAGGGCGATACGATAAGCCAAAGCCCGGGCATTATCAACGGGTGTAGTTTGATAGGCCTGGCAAATTCTAATGTAGGTTTCGTGAGTAAGATCAGTAGCTGTTTCGGCGCATTTAAGTCGCTTTGTCAGAAAATACTGTAACTCCTCGGCTAAGGCGTCGTTCCAGTATAAAGCGATATTGGGAGATAAGGTTCCAGTCATAGAAAACAGAGGTGAGTTAAGCTACAAATTTTATTATAGCTTAAACCCTTAAAAATAAATGCTTACCACACAGAGATAATTTTAAATATTCCCTTGGTAAGTCAAACACCCAGGACTATAGAAAGAACGGTGACTAAAAAGTATAACCGCCTCAATAGGCGATTATACTGAAGATCAAATCCAGTTTTTTTACTACAAAACGTTCTTGAATATTAAGAGAGTCTGACAAGGGAGGTTAGCAAAATCCTATCAAAACTGAACATTAATTGAACCCATCACGATTCGAGGCTGTCCAAAATCGGCAATGGCAGAAGCATAACCCGGTGCATTAAGACCGGATGCCAATAAGCCGGTATAGTAATGCTTATCCAGCAAATTGTTGATGTTCAGTTGGGTCGTGACTTTTGTTTTACCCACTTTTAAACTATAAGAGGCGAGTAAATCAACTGTGGCGTAACCAGCGATTGTACTTGCAGGATAATCGCAGCAGCCGGTTTGGCCATCTCGCACAGTGACACCACCACCCAATTTCAGTCCCTTTAATGTACTAGTCTGAAACTCATACGTGTTCCAGAAACTTGCAGTATTACGTGGCACATTAAAGAACCGTGCACCCACGGGGACGGCACCATAGCGAGTGGCTTCATTGTCTGCATTTGATTTTATAGCACGCACATCGGTATAGGCATACGTCGCAATCACATTCCAGCCCGGTAATAGTTCTCCGGTGATATCCAATTCAGGGCCTTTACTGCGTGCGGCTCCTGTCGCTACCACATAAGCACATCCAAACACTCCGGCGCATCGGGGATCACTGGCAGTAATATTGGTTTTGGTTAAATCATAGTAGGCTAAATTGGTTCTGAGTTTACCATCGAAAAATTCAGTTTTAATGCCACCCTCATATTGTTCGGCGCTGGTGCCGGGAACAATTTTATTGGGGTACATAATGCCAGTATTGGCACCAAAGCTTTCTACATAATTGGCATATAGACTTAACCAGGGTTGAGTCTTCCATAACACACCGACCCTGGGAGTGACTGCGTCTTGGGTTTGTTTACTGGGATCACTGCCGGGATTTAAGCCATCTGCGATAGATTGATGTAGATTCTGATAACGAATACCACCTAATACATGGATATTATGGGGTAACTCGATTTGATCCTGAATATAAGCGCCGTATTGATCCGTGTCGGTAAGATTAAGTGCCGCTTGAGTTAAAGGTAGAAAAGACGTTCCGGTATGAACAGGATTAAGAATATCGATTGAGGAAATAATAAAGCCAGAGGGACTATTGCCAGTGGTATCAAGTGAATAGGACTGACTGGCTTTGGTGTAAAGATGATAAAAATCGCCACCCAATAATAAGGTATGCTTCAAGCCGAAAGTATTAAAATGACCGGTTAAATCTATATTATCAGAATAGGTATTGTATTGGGTGTCGTACCCGATGCCAAAACGGTTGATATTACCGTCGCCGGTATTTAAGAATCCCCCTTGCAAGAGAAGATTGGGCTGTAAATTACTTTGCTGATTAACAGAAAAGCGCTGCTTGACAGACCAGTCATCATTAAATTGGTGTGCAAGCGTAAACCCACCATAAGCAGTCTCGGTAACGCCGGGAGAATATTCACCATAATTTAAACTACGCGGAATATTCATGGCTTGACCATTATAGAATGGCAAGATACCTGAGTCGTAGCCAAAATGTTTGTGATTGTATTCAAATTCTAACGTAGCCGAGGTTTTAGATGTGATATTCAATTTTAAAACCGGCGCAAAAAAAACATCTTCCTTGTCGACAAATTGGCGGAAGGAATTGCTGTTTTCATAAGAAACATTCAAGCGATAAAGTAAATCTTTATTGTTTGCAACCGGACCACTGGTGTCGACAGTGGTGCGATACAGATCATAAGAACCAAATTGCTGATTTACAGAATAATAGGGAGTAGCCAAAGGCTGCTTGGTGACTACGTTAACCATGCCTCCAGGCTCTACCATGCCATAAAGAATGGCTGCTGGACCTTTTAAAACTTCTATTGACTCCACATTCGCCATCGAACGACTGGCTGAGTTTTGTTGTAACCTAAAACCATTACGAAAGAAAAATTGGGATTCAAAGCCACGTAAAACAATAGACTGTGCCACCCCACCATCAAAAGCCACGTCTCCCGCATTGCCAAGGACAGTCACACCGCTGACATTCTTTAAAGCATCGCCCAGATTGATGACCTGTTGATCTTTTAGTACCTGTTTGGAAATTACCTGCACGTTCAGCGGCGTTTCCATAATCGGCGTGTCGGTCTTGGTACCACTCGTGGAGTTGGTTAAAGCGTAATCGTCGTTATACGGATCAGTCACATCTCGAACGGCATCTGCACTGACCTTAACCGTTTTTAACACGGTCGGCTCGGAATTTTTAACTGGCTCTGGTGCTTTTTCTAATGTAACTGTATGCTGATCAATAAAATGATAGGTATAACCACTGCCCTGCAATAAGCGGTTTAATGCCTCTACCTGAGTCATTTTTCCGTCTAGTGGTTTAGCCTTTAAATTAGCGATTTGATCCGCCGTAAACAGCAACTTTAGTTTTGAATCCGCTGCAAACTGCATTAAAGCATCATTTAATGACTGTGAAGGTATATGGTAATCCTTAACTTTATCTTCTGCTAAGGCGGTTGTGCTTAAAACGAGTGTCAGTGCCGCCAAAACACTATTACGTTTGGAGGGGATTAGGGGCTGGTTCATGAGTTCTCCTTTTATAAATTAACTGTCAACCCTAATACCACGTTTAACCCATAAGAATCCCTTACCAAGATTTGAAGTTTTTCTGAAATATTTTTATAAAAGTTGCAAACAAAGCACTACCTATGCAATAAAACCCACCATGGTCCTAGTTTGGTTTCTTGCAGCGCTAACACATTTTTAACACTGGACAGCACATCTTCAGGATCATCCAAAGGAAATACACCAGTCACTTTAAGATCTTTAAGCTTATTATCCGTTAAATAAATACGGCCAAGCCTATAGCGACCCAGTTCTGCAATCAGTTCGCTTAAGGGGCGATTATTGATATACAAGAGATGCTGTTGCCAAGCAGCCGCCTGACTCAGGTTGACAGCAGTCGGTTCAGGTAAGCTCCCCTCCCCTTTGTAAAGCAACTGTTGCCCCGTCTGGATAACAACCGCTTTGGATTGATCCACAGTAGCTGGTTCTGTTGAATTTTGAAGGCTGGCTGCAACCGCATGTTCTTGCACAGTGACCTTAATACTTCTGGCATCTTTTCTGTAAACATCAAAGACAGTACCTAATGCTCTAAGTGTTAAGGAATCGGCTTTAACTTCAAAAGGACGCTGCACATCCTTGGCTACCGTTAAACGGACTTGACCATGATGCAATGTTATTAATCGTTTTGAAGCTTGATAATCAACAGAAACTGCCGTATTGGTGTTTAACAGCAAATGACTCCCATCGCTTAACTGGATGTCACGAATTTCACCCGTTTGGGTGTGATAGTCACTGAAAAAATTATCCAGTAAACTGGATTGCTGAGGCATCACCAGGCCCACAGCCAATAGCCAAACCGCGGCCATGGCTAAAGGGATTGCCAGCCACGTGTTGACTTTTCTTTTAGATTTAACGATCGGCACTACTTTGGGTGGGTGTTCGTAACTGGGCTGATCAGTTTCTAAAGATGGAATCTTCGCATAAACAAGCATCTCGTTAAAAAAGTCTTCAGCTTTAGCAAACGCATCGGCATGCTCGACATCTTGTAACAACCAGTCAGCAAACGCATTAGTGTCTGACTCACTCAGGTTACCACCGCGCAACATCACTAACCAATCGACTGCTTCTTCCATAAGATCAGACGAGGCGGTAGTTTCCACTGGATTTCGTGATAAAACTGTCATGCGTTATTGTCCAGTCGCGTCATAAAATGTTTAATGGCCTTAGCTAGGTGTTTATAGACCATGGAAACTGAAATACCCATCTGCCCGGCAATTTCTTCATACGTTAAACCGTCAATGCCATGCAGTACAAATGCAGTTCGGCAATCAGTCGGCAGTTCTTCCAAGGCACTATGAAACGCCTTTAACCTCTGTCTGGCCATTATAATTTGCTCTGGACCAGGTGCAGTACTCACGCTAATATCGGCAAGCAGGGACACGTCAATATCGACCATCAGGTTATTTTTAACTTTCATTTTCCGCTGATAGTCAGTCGCTAAATTTACGGCAATCCGGTAGGCCAAGGCGCGAGCATTATCGGGTGGCGATTCTTTAACAAATTGATAGAGTCGGAGAAATGTCTCCTGGGTAAGATCGGCTGCTACTTCAGGACAATTGAGTCGCCTGGTTAAGAAATGCAATAGTTCCTCGGACAAAGATTCATTCCAATATAATGCAATGTCCGAAGTAGCAACTGATTTGGTCATGTTAAGTGCAAATGGGGTAACGTCCTAATAATGTGGAATTATCTAACAAAAAATTGAGATGTGCCAATTTTATGCATCGGCAACTCAATCCAGTTACTGATTAAAAACTAAAACTGAATCCCAATCGAGCCCATAAAGCTGCGCGGCTGACCAAACGTTGCATAGATTGCACTACCGACACCGAACGAACCACCGGTATAATATTGCTTGTCCAACAGATTGTTGACATTAAATTGTGCAGTGATCTTGGATTTACCCACATTCATACTATATGCCGCCAATAAATCAACTGTGGTATAACCGGCTATATTCAGATCCGTTACAGAAGCTGGAGGGCCGATGGCCACACTGTTGCTGGCCATCTGCGAATTACGTATGGTGGCACCGCCGCCGACCTTTAACCCCTTAAGCGACTCATTTTGAAAGTCATAGGTGGTAAAGAATCTGGCGGTATTGCGCGGCACCCCAAAATATCGATCTCCGACATTCATACCATTGATAGGATCATTAGCAGCATTGGTTTGTGCCACACGGATATCGACATTCGACCAGTTGGCTATGGCGTTCCATCCCGGTAAAATTTCTCCCTGAATATCCAATTCCGGTCCTCGGCTGCGAATAGCACCTATAGCCAGTGAACAGCTACCTAAGCCCCCAGCACCGCATTGATGTTCGGGATTATTATCTCTGGTAGCGACGTTGGTTTTGGTCAAATCGAAATAAGCTAAAGTTGCGCGCACCCTTCCTTTAAAAAATTCGGTTTTAATGCCGCCTTCATACTGTGAGGCGCTGGTCGCTTGTATCGGGCTAGTGGATGTTGGACTTGCCCAAACCTGACCCATATTAGCGCCAAAACTTTCACTATAGTTGGCGTAGAGACTAAGCCAATCTTGGGTTTTCCACAAAATGCCGACCCTGGGCGTGACAGCATCCTGGCTAATTGCAGTCGGATTAGCGATTGGTGACGCACCTGGTGATGATATGTCTGTGTTATTAAAATATTGGTGTATGTTTTGGTAACGTAATCCGCCCATGACATGAAAATTATAAGGCAGTTTAATTTGATCTTGAGCGTAGAAGCCGAATTGATCGGAGTTAGCGGTATAAGTACGATAAAAATCGGGAGTCGTATTGGTATTGAGGCCCGGCTGTATGGGATTAAGCACAGAAATATTAGAGGGAGGGATGCCCCCAAATAGGCCATTAAAACCATTCACATTAGAGCCAAAGCTACCGGGCGAGTCAATCTTGTAATAATCTCCGCCCAGCAGCACGGTATGCTTAAGTCCAACGGTGTCAAAGTGACCGGTCAGATTGATATCCGTGGAGTACGTATTATTAGTGACTTTCCGGTTAAAAACGTCATATCTATAAACAGTATCGGGGCTACCGTAATTAAGAAACGGAGTGGAATTAAATGGGCTGGTGTTATTGGATAAATTGGCGGAAAGCCGATGTTTGATAGCCCAATTGTCAGTAAATTGGTGCGACCAGTTCAGTCCACCGAAGATGGTATCCTGAGTAGCGGGTGACATCATGCCGTAATTGGTGTTAATAGGTATCTTGTAACGACCGCCGCTGGTGATGGGAGTAAAAGAGGGATCATTAGGGTACATTGGGACAAAACCGTTGTCTGTGCCATAGTTTTTATGTTGATATTCCATTTCCAGAGTAGCTTGGGTTTTAGGACTGATAATCCATTTTAAAGTTGGCGCCAGAAAAATATCGTCATTATAAACAAAATCACGAAATGAGCCGCTGTTCTCGTAGGACAGGTTCATCCGGTACAGCAAACTACCGTCTTTGGTTAACGGCCCTGTGGCATCGGCGGTAGTCCGGTAAAGATTGTAAGAACCAAATTGTTGGTTCAGAGCATAGTACGGTGTCGCCAACGGTTGTTTAGTGACCACATTGACCATGCCGCCTGGCTCGACCAGACCATACAAAATAGCGGCCGGGCCTTTCAGCACTTCAACCGATTCCACGTTAGCCATATCCCGGCTCGCAGAACCTTGTTGAAGCCTGAAGCCATTACGGAAAAAACTTTCGGAGGCAAAGCCCCGTAATGTGATTAGCTGATAGGGTGCACCTTGTCCACTGTTACCTGGAGAACCGACATCATTGCCATAAAAACTGCCGGTAGTCACACCGCTGACATTCTTTAAGGCATCTCCCAGGTTGATAACCTGTTGATCTTTTAGTACCTGCTTGGAAATCACCTGTACGTTCAGCGGCGTTTCCATAATCGGCGTGTCGGTCTTGGTGCCGCTGGTCGCATTGGGCAAAACGTAATCCTGGTTATAGGGGTCAGTCACATCTCGAACAGCATCTGCACTGACCTTAACCGTTTTTAATACAGTCGGCTCGGCCTTGTTAAGTAGCACCGAAGCCGGTTTGACCGAAATTGAACCGTCTGCAGACACGCTGTATATCAAACCAGAGCCAGACAATAACCGAGTTAGCGCCGCATTGGTGCTGTATTGGCCTTTAAGAGCCTGAGCCTTTCTTCCCGCGACACTGTCGGAAGCATAAAAAATTGACACACCGGATTGCGCCGCCAGTTTTTGCAGGGCCGGACCCAAATCCTGGGCGGCAATATCAAAGCGCTGTTCGGTTTCCCCGGCTCTAATGCCACTCGACACGACAACCAGCGCAGCAGTTAACAGATAGTGTTGTAATATTTTCATGAATAGTTTCCTTTTTAGTTAGGTTCTTTTCATGAAACGAATCAGAAAAAAAAGTCCGCCAGATTTTTATGCTGAATAAAGAAATATTTTGTACAGGCTTTAACGATTTCTCAACACAACGACATCGGCACTGGGGTGCTGGACAGTAACCGGCAGGGTTGAAGCGATAGTATCAAGCGCACTCGCCAGTCTATCGATACGGAAGCTGCCGCTGACCTTAAGTTTGCCTAGGGCCGGACTGGCTAACCGCACTTGCGTATTGTGGTAACGGCCCAGTTCGGCCAGCACCTCATCCAGTCTTCGGTTATCAAAAATCAACTGTCCACGACGCCAGGCAGTCAGATTTTCTACGTTATCAGCGGAGGCTGTTATAAAGTCTCCGTTGCGATTGTAGGCCAGTGTTTGGTTTGCTGTTAATTCACGAGTTTCATTCGCGTCCACCCGAACGCTGCCTTCTTCAACGGCCACCAGCACTGTATCAGCCTGTAAATAAACATCAAATTCAGTGCCTATATCAACAATATGGCCATTAGCGGCGGTGACTACGAACGGCCTTTGGGCTTCATGAACAACACTAAAAAAAACTTCGCCCCTTAACAGCTCAACCGATCGCTGCCAGCGGCTGATATGAACTTTTACTTCGCTATCGCTATTTAATTCCAGATGTGAACCATCGGCTAGATCTATGGTTTCGTGACTACCGTGAGTGACTGTATATTTCATCCCGACACCGTACCAGCCGTTCGGGGTAAAAGCGGTTAAGCCTAGCGCCAATAATATAGACGCTGCCAACGCCAATCCTGCCACCTGTTTAGACTGTTTACGAGCCGGGCGATAAGCTAAGGCCTCGTGGCGTATAGGCGAATCCAAGCCTTTAAAACGATCCAATGCCTGCCAGCGGGCATCAAAATGTTCGAATAGTTTCCTGTGTCCGGAATCCTGGTCCAGCCAGTCCGAGAAACGCCGTCGTTCTTCAGGCGTACAGGATTCCGAGTGTAACCGCAACACCCAGGCTATTGCTGCGTCCTTGGTTTTGTCAGTTATTTTTGGAGAAGTCATCAGGCACCGCGCAACAGGAAGATAGAGTGAAGGGCAAACATCGCCTTACCATCAGTATAACGTTTCAATTTAAAAATGCCGCCAAATCAACCGGTGCATCAACGGGATCATGGTACCCAAAACCGGCACTGGCGTCTATCATAATCCTGAACTCTCAAAATGGGTAAGGATATGGCGAGCTGCACGCGCGACATAACGTTCTGAATTGCGCACGGATATACCCAGTCGAATAGCCACCTCGTTATGTGACATGCCTTCCAGTCGATGTAATACGAAGGCATAGCGGGTTAGTTCTGGCAGTTCCATCAGTATAGCGTTCAGTTGTTCAAGTTCTTGATGGGCAGCCAGTTGATCTTCTGGAGTATGGCCGGTATCAGCCAACAGCGCTAATTCGGTTTCAGTTTGAATGTCCTGGTAATGAACCCGATCGCGAACAGCCTGTTTGCGGTGTTGATCGATGCTTAGATTAGCGGCAATCTGGTATAGAAATGCACGGGGATTTTCAATGGATTCAGGATCAGGGTGTTGCAACATTCGTACATAGGTTTCCTGTACCAGATCTTCCGCACCCTCACTTCCTGAACGCTGTCCAGCGAAAGCCAGCAATTCTTTGCCATAGCTGTGGAACAGAAAATCGAGAAAACGTTTACGTGTCGGCATCTGTCAATAGACCACAAAATGGAGGAGTAGTAACGTATACAATCGATTTAAGAAATTATTGAGTACCCTGAGTTTATTATGAATACCTAAATTAACTGTTGCTGTATTCCCTGACATAGTATTTTTTTAAACCCGACTGTTATACGATAGTCTAGTATTAAAGCATGAATTATGCCAATCTTATCGCTACACCTAAGCTCAGCAGGTATTTGAAAGCGCCAAAGCTTGAGCTGCTTGGCTTTTATTGGTAAACGATTGGACTTTGCGACTGATTTGAGTCGCCAATTTTTGATTGGTTAAACGGTCAAATTAATTAAACTGTGTTATATGCCACAGTTTAATAGGTTATATCACACACTAAGCCTACCAAAGTTACCTTTGTGATTCTTGATTATGATAAAAAACCTTCCTTGGTTAAAGTGCCCACTACCTGAGATAAATGAGAGAGAGTATAAAGCCCAGAATTTGCAGTATTTAAATAGTATTGACTATTAAGAGGGATAAATCTACAAACTCTGAGCTTCAACTATAAGACGTTTTAGATATAGAAAAACCACACCTGAAAAACAAAAAAATTAATTTATTTTTAGGTTGGGTTACGAAAAGGATACCCATCGTGAACCAACCCAAAGAAGCACGTGACTTAGGTGCTTAGCTTAGGTGATAATCTTTGAAACGGGTTCGCAATAATCAGTCACGCCATCTGGAGTGATCGCAGCAAATCTGAACCCGTATCGCTTTCCGACTATCAGGTTACTTCTCCCAATGCAACTTGATCAAAAACAGCACCAGAATATCATTTAGAAAATCAATAATGGATTTCTCGGGATCTTTCAGAAAGGCTTTGGGCTTCTTCAGTCCTAATTTCGTAAGCACTTTGGCAGCCTGAACCGTTTCTTTCGCAACACGCATTCTTTTTGGATAGACATCATCTAAGTAAACCCCTAATAAACAAAACGGGTGCCCTGTATGCATCCTACAAGACACCCGTCAATGAAGGCAACTCATCCTGATAATAGAATGAAGTACCTAAAAACCGATCATTTAATCTTTACTTTCTGCGACGAGATCTTCAAGATTTTCTTTTTGCTGTAACACAAAATCTTTACCCGCATCGACCGCTTTAGTCGTACTTGAAATGATTTCCTTTCTATATTTATAAATCAGATACCCCCCGACCAGACCTAAACCAAAAACCAGCACTGGATGTTTAGCAACATTACTCATGAGTCTTCTCCCCGTATGAACTGTAGATGAAACAACTGAACTTTTAACAACTTCTTTAGCCACCGAACTGG
>CAIPPE010000043.1 GCA_903866825.1 uncultured Methylococcaceae bacterium | reverse complement strand
GCAAACGCCATGCCTACTATGCTTAAAAGCATGCCACCGACTGCACTTTGTAGCGCAATTTTCCGCATTCGCGAACCGATATGTAAAAGTTCATCAACTTTTAACAAGGAACTGTCCAAAATGACGGCACCCGCTGCTTCTCCAGTAATATCACTGTTTTGCCCAAAGGCAATGCCGATAGTTGCTGCCGTTAATGAAGGCGCATCGTTAATGCCATCCCCAAGAAATAACGTTTTTGCTGCTTTCGTTTCATCACGTACAATTTCAAGCTTTTGTTCTGGGCTTTGGCTAAAAAAAACTTCTTTAATGCCAACTTTATCCGCCAAATATCTAACTTCAGACTCCCTGTCCCCAGATACCAGCATCACTTTGTCGAAAAGATGCTTAGGGCCCAAATGATTGATAAACATTGAACTATCACTGCGCACTTCATCCCTGAATTGTAGGGTGGCCGCATAATCATCATCGACCAGCACAATACATTCAAGTCCACCGGAGATAGGGGGTAACAGCGAAATGATTTGTGGATATTGTTCACTAATTTTTTTTCGGCTGGTAATCTGTAACCGTTTGCCTGCAACATCACCTTTTAGCCCATCACCCGGTAACTCGGTAATATTGGTTACAGTTAAAAATGTGATCGCTGATTTTTCTGCGGCTTTAAGTATAGCGCTGGATAGCGGATGTTTGGAATAGCGCTCCAAACTGGCTATTAATGCTAAGATCTCCGGTTTATTTTGATGCTTACCCAGCAGCACTGCTGTGAGCGTGGGTCGTCCATACGTCAAGGTGCCGGTTTTATCAAAAATGGCTGTACGGCAAGTGCCAATAGTTTCGAGAATGGCCGGATTTTTGATAATGATTCCCCTGCGTGCCGCCAGAGAAATTGAACTGATAATTGTCACAGGGATGCCAATCAACAAAGGACAAGGCGTTGCAACCACCAACACCGCAAGGAAGCGGAGCACATCGTGACTGATTAACCAAGCTGCTATAGCTATCAGGATGGCCAAAGGGGTATACCATGCACCGAGTTGATCACCTAGCCGCCGAATATTAGGACGATATTGTTCGGAAGAACGCATGACTTCCATAATTTTTGCGTAACGCGAATCAACTGATAGCTTGTCTGCTCTAATGGTTAGGGCAGAATTACCATTGATGGCTCCAGACATAACTTGAGAACCCGTGGTTTTTGACATCATGTAAGGCTCGCCGGTTAAATAGGATTCATCCATAGTTCCAGAGCCTTCCAGTACTGTACCATCAACAGGGCATATTTCATGGGGTAGAATTAATAAGGTATCGCCTAAATTGACCTGTTCAGTGGTGATATCAATCAACACCTCAGCTGTTTTACGATGCGCAACCGAAGGCATCCGCATGGCTAAAGCTTCCAGAACAGAAGACGCTTTACGCACCGCATATTGTTCTAAAGCCGCTCCGCCGGACAGCATTAAAATGACTAGACAACCAGCCAGATTTTCATTCAACAACATGGCTGTGACGATGGAGACGCCGGCTAGCAAATCTGCCCCGAAATTGCCCTGCAATAATTTAATGCAGAGTTGGTAAAGCAAAGGCAGACCACCCAGAACTAACACCGCTAACAGTGGCAACTCCAAGAGCTGAATAGTTAATAAAAATTGTCCGTGATAGACTTCGGCAGTCGCCGAACTTATAGCTGAACTTAAGCTTAAGCTATAAACTTCATGATCGATATGTAAGGCATAGTTGAGTATTAAGTATAAGCCAATACCTAACAAACTTATTCCGGCAATGACGTCGTTGGTTTTTGTCCTACTTATCAGTAGCTGCTTCTATTTTAGACATTGAAACTCGTTGATATTAAAACACTAAGAGATCCTTCCAGATAAAATCTCGATACCAGGAAGCCGACGGTAGAAAAATCGAACCCAGCTTATCCAATGCATCTATCAAAAAAGCGGCCTGTGTGGTGTTCCGCTGCTTTAAAAAATAAAAGCTAGTCACAAACGCCCAAATTCCAGCTCACCCGACTCCATCTTTAACTTCGTCAGTCCATACCTTGAAACTCACCAACAGATTGGGGCCAAAAGTGTTACTGATGGCGACATCGGCAGCATCTCGCCCCCTTGCGATCAATACACGCCCGATACGAGGGGTATTATTTCGAGCATCGAAAGTGTACCATTGTCCATCCAGATAAGCTTCGAACCAGCCCGCAAAGTCCATTGGACCATAAGGCGGTAGCAGGCCGATATCGCCCAGGTAGCCGGTGCAGTATCGGGCAGGGATATTCATGCAGCGACAAAAAGTAATGGCAAGGTGGGCATAATCACGACAAACCCCGGTTTTTTCCTGAAAAGTCTCCATGGCTGTTTTGGTACGGCGAGCGTGTATATATCCAAACGTTATATGTTGATTCACATAGTCGCAAATCGCCTGTACCCGCCACCATCCAGTTGGTGAGTTGTCAAATAGTCTCCAGGCCGTCTCACATAGACGATCAGTCTCGCAATATCGGCTCCCCAATAAGAATACCAATGTGTCGTCAGGAAGATTTTCCACTGGCGTTTGTCTCGCATGTTGAACAACTAAATCAGGCTGACCATGGTCCCTTATAAGTCCATTTGCAGATAACCTAAGCTGACCCTTTGGGGCGACAATACGCCCACACCAATTACCATAATTATCACGATAGGCAGTAAGCGGAACAGAGGGGTAGGAGACCATAAGATCAGGAATAATTATGTCGGAAATACGTGTGTAATGCACATTCAATGTCAGGATCATTGGCGTCGGCTGTGGACATTCGTAAATCAGTTCGTAACCTATATTAATATTCATTTTTGCTGTTGTTATCCTGATATATTATAAAAATTCATTCATACCGGCTTTGCAAGTGCCACATGCAATGACTCGACGATTGCTTTTCGTAATTCAGTCCAGTGATGGCCTGCTTTGATAATGTGCTTCTGGTTTATCTCCAGCTCAATTCCCACATATTCACTCGGTGACAGGTGCTGACGAAACCAAGATGTCAGTCCATCATCTTTACCCGCATAAGGATAATTGCGACGAACCATAAGATTAGGTTCATAAATTTTGAGGGCTGCTTTCCAACGCTTACAGACTTCAACCTCGCCCATTCGGTCTGGATCATAAAGAAAGCTTATATCTGCATTTCTAACTTTACCGTTCAGTACAGGAGTAAAACTATGGGACGATAGATGTAATACCCGCCCGTAGTCTGCGATTGCCTGCCGGACCACAGACTCCGCGTACAGACGATATGGATGGTAGTAGTGATTAAGTATCTGCTGACGCACCTCAATGGGTTCGTTTCGTATAGTTTCGTAATGGAGACCAGGATGACCAATAGAACGATTCAAATCAACGAGTAGACGACTAACGGTGGAAATTACCAGAGGTGCTGCAAATTTCGTAGCCAGTGCTTTTGCCATTGCCAACGCTCCGGCATCAAATCCACGGTGAGTATCGAGCAAAGCTTTATGGGCGAAAAATAGGTCACGAAATGGCACAGGAATTTTATTTCCACCATGCTCGCATGTGATTACCAAACCATAGCTCTCATAGTCTGTTAAATACCATTCAATTGCCCCAACCTGTGATGGAATGCCCATTAATCTCATCAATCCAAGTTTGATAGCCGGAAAAAATCTAAAGTTGGCTTGTTCATACAGTTAAGCAATGGATACATCTTTCCGTCTGTCATATTTTAAAAAAATCCCATTTCCACACGAATTATGTTTTGAATAGCATATCTGATCTTCTGCCAAGAATTTTACTTAACCTAAGAAGATAATCTGTTCGTTGTCACACATAGTTGGTGCTCTATGCTTTTGATGAAAGTCACTTTTACATCACTACTTATGTGTTCTACCGAACAACGCTCCATAAAATGAATGAATACAATATTTTTCGGATGGCACACAATCACATAATATAGTTTTCATGTGTGTCAAAACTTGAATCAATTTGGAGAACAAACATGGTAATAAACGGTAATCAATTCATTTATGTAAATACACATCTTATTAAATCAGTGGCTCTTGTTGCCACCTTGGTTTTCGGATCGGGTATAGCCCTCGCATCCGAACAAGATGCCCACGAAGATCGCACCGAATTACGTATCAAAGACATGCATGCTAAGTTAAAAATCACATCAACTCAGGAAGAACAATGGTTAAAGGTTGCTCAGACGATGCTTGATGATGCAAAAACCATGGACAGACTAACTCAAGTCAGAAGCGATCATGCCAAGGACTTAACAGCGATTGACGATCTCAAATCTTATGGCGAAATCGTTGAGGCTCACGCACTTGGAATCAAAAAATTGACCCCGGTTTTTGCTGATCTCTATGCCAGCATGTCGGAAGTACAGAAAAAGGAAGCGGATACTTTTTTTCGCGAAGGTGATCATACGAACAACCACAAACATGGTCAGAAGAAACATGATAGTAAATAATGCGAATAGGTTGATACCTGAATCAGGTACAACCACCAATTAAAATTGGCTCGCAATTGTATTAGACATACAAAAGAAGGAAAATCCCTATGAAAACATTAATACCGAAAACCATGTATTTCCGGCCAATTGTAAACAGGATACTGATTGGACTCATTTTAGGTACAGCAATAAGCGTATCGACATCAACATTAGCTTTCGCTGATCGTGATTACGGTCAAGGCAGGTTTAATCGGGGTGGTGAACATTATCAGCAGTGGAGAGGTGGTTATGGAAATAATTATGGATATGGTGGTGGATACCGACCGATATATCGACAACCTGTTTACGTGCCGCCCCCAGTGTACTTTCCACCTTCGCAATCACCGGGTATCAATTTGTTTTTACCGTTTAACCTCCATCATTAGTCGATAGTAGGGTCCTGCACCCACATTTCCACTAAAATAAACCTCTCTCCGTGATGCCGTGTCTACATCGGTAACACGGAGGATCTTATCAGCAACTTCTTGGATTTTTATTCGTTTATTTAACTTGCATTTTATTTATGACAGACTTTACACCGCTAACGCTATGTGCAACCTTAACTGCCTTGTTGATGTCTGCACGAGAAGTCACAAAGCCGCTTAATTGAACTTCGCCTTTAAATGTTTCAACGTTAATCTCTGCAGAACTTAAGCCATGCTCATCGAATATCGCTGCTTTGACTTTAGTTGTGATAAAGCTGTCATCAACATATTCCCCAGTTCCTTCCTGCTTTGGTGTTGATGCACATCCTACGGCAGTCAATAATGCCAATGCCAAAAAAAATGCCGATATAAATTTAATAAAGTGTTTCATAAGTCTCTCTCCAATAAAGCGTTAAAAATATAATTAGGGCTCTCATAACTAATCACTAGATACTTATCCCTGGAAGTAAATGAGCAAGCTTTAAAAATCTTGAATCAATCTTTGAGACAAGATTCAAGCCGTGTCAAAACCTTGAAACACTTTAGTCAAAACTCTAGTGACCATCTGTGCGGAACCCCACACAAACATTTTAATGAGATAACCGCTAATTATTAATCGTTGCATAAGTTCCCGCGCAGGCACCTATGCGCACTTCTCAGCATACAAGGTATAAGGCAACCGAAAAAAGCTTTTAACCAATTCTATTTTTTGCTGGATAGATAGCATGGCAGAAATAATGAGTTTTTCCAT
>CAIPPE010000042.1 GCA_903866825.1 uncultured Methylococcaceae bacterium | reverse complement strand
GTGCAATATGGTATTAAACACATTGATTATCAATAACTTAATTTTGCACTTAAATTGCATATATTGCAAGTAACAACATGGCAAACGACCTTTTCTCCAAACCACCCTTCACCGTCGACGACTACATTATCAAAAGGGAATCATTTATTGACGACCCATTATCACAACCATACATTAACCGACTAAAAGAAAAATACAACAATGCCAGCGAGTCCGATAAGCTTAAAATGTTAGGCGTAAAAAGCAAGCGTAATGCTAAAATATTAACACCAGAACAAGACACAGCGCAGAAAGCCCGTAAACACGAGGAAATAAGCCTACAGGCGAAGTTTTGCTCATGGGTGAAGCTAAACTACCCCCATGTAAAGTTCTTGCGCCACGAACGAGAAAAAGCCCGTGGTAAGTTTAGCCAAAACCAAATGCAAGTATTAAATAGCGCCGGATCAATGCCAGACTGGGAAACAACATATACAAACGATAAATATACCGGGTTATTAATTGAATTTAAGAAACCGGGGGAAAAATGGTTAATGGCCGATAATGAAACAATTAAACAAGAATATGTTTATCAATATCACTGCCACACACAACTATGGAAGCAAAGACGAGTAGTTTACTTCTGTAATGACTTTGAAATTGCTAAACTAATCTTACAGCAATATATTGAAGGACGGATAATGAGGCAACGTATCTATAAGTACCCTGAAAAGTTTGAGTATCTTAGTGGGATTGAGTAATTACGCAAAATATTTAGACCCTTAAACTTTTCACCTTTCACAACACAGTCAAACAGGACGAAACCCTGAAACCAGGTAAACTTTGCGGTGATGAAGGTGTATAATCATGACTTTTCAACCTTAAAAGTCAGTTTGTCAAACCAACTTCCTGACTATTTTATTAAGAAAGTCAGGATGTAACACACAAAAAAGCCCGGTTGTTGGCCGGGCTGTGAGAGTGGTAAACTACAATTCGGTTAGTTTAATGTGTAATTCTGAATTAAACGGGAATGTTTCGGACTGTTTGTTCAATAATTTATTCCATTCCTCCCAACTATAATATCTTACAAAAAACTTAAAGTCTGTAAATTCTTCAAGTGTTTCAAAGGTGAATGATACAGTTACTGGTTCAAATTTTTCTGGTGTTTTTGTGATAGTTGTTTTCATTGTGTTATTTTATTAAGTTAGTTAAAGTGTTAAAGGTGAGGTAATGGCGATAAAGCTTGTAAGTACTTAACCATATCCCTCGCTTCTTTGAGGAGGTGAAATCCAAATGTTTCGGAAATACGGCCACGATAAACAAAATACAATCCTGTTGAACTTTGGCGTATGGTGTAACCTGATTTGTACCTTTTTATTACTTTCATCTTATTATCATTTGTGCCAACACTGGCAAGTTATCGAGAGCGAATATGATTAGGCGGGTGATGTGGCGCATGGGGTTAGTCTCCATGATAAGCGTTATAAGCATCCAAAATACTATCGAATCCACCTGTCATTACCTGAATATAATGGTATAAATCAATGTACTCATACCGGGTAATTTCATCTTCATGAAGTTTGTTTTGCTCATCTACAACCATTTGAGCAGCTAAATTTGTAGCGTAAATTTCAAATAAATATGTACTTGTGCCGTAAATATTGCATACTACAAATAGTTCTGATTGTGATAGTTTAGTTTTCATTTTCTTACTTGTTAAAAATTGGGGGTTAGTTAAAGTTTTCGCCAATTGGAGTAACCCAAAGCATATCGGCGTGGTTTACCTCGTTAATATCAATCTCTATAATTTCGCCTTTGTGGTACATAGAGTTTCCTTTGTCGGTTACTTTGGCAGTAATTTTGCCGCCTAAATTCATTGATAATGGTTTCGCAATTGTATTGCTACTGATTTTAGTCATTTTGGTTGGTAAGCTTTTCATTTCTTCAACTCTTTTAATTCGTTTAACATTTGGTTGTTTTGGGCGATAAGGGCGCGAATGCCTTCTGATAGGCTGGGGTGATTGCCGATGATCTCCTCAATCTCGCTCGGTTTAAGTGTTACAGTAGCGTTTATCTTTCGCTCCTCAACTCGTTTAATTGGTGTTTTATTCATATCTTTTTGTTTTGATAAATCAAAGTTAAGTTAAATTAATTTAACTACAAATTTATTTTTATTTTTTTTTTATAAATAACCGTATATTTGATGTATGGCAGCACCATCAGGAAATCAGTTTTGGAAATTACGTTCTAAACACGGACGTGATATACTATTTGCAACACCTGAATTACTATGGGATGCTTGCGTGGAATATTTTGAAGCTACAGATGCCCGTAAATGGACAAAAAAAGATTGGGTTGGCAAGGATGCTGTGGAAGTTGATCGAGAAACAGATACCCCATATACAATTACTGGTTTATGTCTTTATTTGAATTGTAACAGAGGTTATTTTAGTGATTTTAAAAAGACTTGTAGTCAAGATTTTTCCGTTATCGTATCGCGCGTGGAGGATATTATTTTCACTCAACAATTTGAAGGTGCTTCGGTTGGCGTATATAACGGTAATATTATAGCAAGAAATTTAGGTCTTATAGAAAAATCTGAAATTTCTGCTACTGTAAATAAAGAAACCGATTTCTCCAACCTATCAAACACCGAACTCGAACAACTTGCTATTTCACTTGAAAAGATAAATGCACATTGATCCGTCAAAAATACCATCGGCAGATGAGGCATGGGCGGCTTTATGTCGTCGGTCGCTTTATAAATTCGTACAGCAATTTTGGGAGGTAATAATACCAGAAGACCCGATATGGAACTGGCACATAAAATACCTTTGTGACGAAATACAAGAAGTTATAATGCGGGTTGTTAAGCGTGAGGATAAACTATATGACTTGCCTATAAATATCCCACCAGGTTCTTCAAAGTCTACGATATGCACAATTATGGCCCCGGCATGGGCGTGGACAGTTGATCCAACATTGCGAATACTCACAGGTTCATATAGTCAATCACTTTCTACAGACCACGCTTTAAAGTCAAGGGATATAATTTTATCTGATAAGTATAAAAAGTATTTTCCTGAAATTGATATAAAAGTCGATCAAAATAATAAAACCCATTACACTAATACCAAAAAAGGGGAACGGTATGCAACATCGGTTACAGGCACTATTACGGGCTTTCACGCGCATTTGATTATTATTGATGACCCGTTAAATGCCCAACAATCGGCAAGCGAGGCAGAATTGGAAACGGCTAATTCATTTATGAATACTACGTTGTCTACACGTAAAGTAAATAAAGCGGTTACGCCAACAATATTAGTAATGCAAAGATTGCATGAAAACGACCCTACAGGTAATTGGCTTAAAAAATCAGATAAAAAAATAAAACATATTTGTTTGCCAGCCACTGCCAATAAAGGAATTAAACCTATTGAAGTCGCTGAAAAATATGTTGATGGATTACTTGATCCAATAAGAATGAACGCCGAAATATTGTCAGAAATGAAAATAGATTTAGGCAGCTATGGTTATGCAGGTCAAATGGAACAAAACCCCTCGCCTGAAGAAGGGGGTATTTGGAAAAAATGGCTAATAGTTGTTCCAGATCACGAAATGCCAGAACGAAGGGAGTTAAAAGATTACGGCACCGATTGGGACACAGCATATACAGACAAGCCGGGTAATGCGAGTTCTGCTTATGTTGTTTCAGGGTTGAAAAACAATAAAATGTATATTGATAATATTGGATGGTTTAATCTGGAGTTTCCTGATTTGATAAAAGAAATGACATTTTTGCCAAGTCCGCATTATATCGAAGCAAAGGCAAGCGGCAAAAGTGCAAAACAAACATTGGTTCGTGCTGGCATAACAGCCATTGAAGTGCAGGTTAATTCAGATAAAACAGCAAGGGCGAGAGATGCAACGCCAAAGGCAGAAGCAGGTATGGTATATTGCAGAGCATCTTTGATTGATAAAATATATAACGATAATGAACAGGGTATTTTGAAATTTCCCAATGGATACAAACAGGATTTGGCAGATACTTTGGCGCAAGCGATACAAAGACATTTCGCTAAGTTTAGAAGCCCGGCCAAAGCCCGATTACCCTACCTCGGCGATAATCATTTCGTTTCCGAATTTGACAAAGTTTGTTAGTATATTTGAATAATGATTGTAAAAACCATACTCACTACTTCAGGTAAAAAAAAGATAGCAATCCCCACAGTGTTATCTGAAATAACATTAAAAATGTTAATGGATACTGAAGAAGGCGTTGGCGGGATTCCAATGATACCCGAATTAACACAGGATGTTTTCGATAACATTACCGATATAAAACAGGCCGATGAAATAAAAGAACGCATATTGTCATTGGTTCATCAGATTAACTATACCTATGATGCTAAGGCCGTGCCATCACGCATACATATTTCAGGTAAATGGATAGATGTTCCTAAAAACATATCAATAGAGCCAGCGGGGGCGTACATGGTTTGCCGGGATTTAATAGCCGAAGAAATCAATCAGCATATTGCAAAGTACGGCGAAGAAAAATGGAAAGAGTATTTCAGGCCGTCTTTGAAGTGCTGCGCTATGTTATTGGCTAATTATTTTTACTGTAAAGCTACAGGACAACTTTGGGAAGAACAAAAGGCCGAAGAGTTCGTGAATGAAATTTATAAAATACCAATTACGCAATGTTTGCCCATTGCTAATTTTTTTTTTGTGAACTTCAGAAAATTATCAACCACGAAACAAACATTTTGGCAAGCCCTCAAACAGACCTGGAAAAACGCGCTGGTGCGAAGGCGTTTGAAAAATTCAAATTCTACAACGCGGTAAATTCGTTAGCTCAGGGTGATATATTAAAATGGGTTTCAATTTTGAATTTACCTTTGGATAAAGTAATTTTGAAACTGTGGATGAATAAAGAACAAAGGTTATTTGATGAACGGTATTTTGAATTGAGTAATAGTGGTAAGAAATCAGATTAAAGCAGTAGTTGAGCAGTTAAACTCACAGCCGACATTTTTATACGGTACTAAGAACGAGCTAAACCTATTGGCCGACAAAGCACAGTTTCCCGTTGTGATGCTTTATAATTTAAAGCCGATTACCATTGAGACGACAATAAGCAATGCGGTTAATTCCACCTATGACCTTTATATGGAGTTTTTGGCTATAACTGATTTTGACGAGTACACAAATGATAATGAAACTATCGTTCAAACTATGGGACATTTGCTAAAAGAATTTTTGGTAAAGCTGGAATATTACAGAATGTCGCCGAACAGGCCCCGGTACTTCAGACAAACGGTAGGCCAAAAGTACAGGTCGTTACCTGTTTATAATAAATTGGACGTAAACTCTACAGGTGTTTCATTGTCTATAACTTTGGAAACTATGGAGGATACTAATTATGACCCAAATAGCAGGCCGATGGGATATGTTCCTGATCCGGTGTTTAATTAATATGACAGCATTTGAATTATATCTAATCGAAAAAGGTTTTAAAGTTTATCGCAAAGTTTGGAATAAACAAAAACAGGATTTTGATTTAATACAGGGCTATAAAACAGTTTCGTCGTTAGGTAATTTGTTTAATATTTATATTAAAGGAGGTATCGAAATACTTTTCGGGTTGGGGACGGTAGGCACATTTCCAACTATTCTTAATCGTGTAAAAGGTATGCAAATATTAGACGGAGAAAAAAAGGCTAAAGAACTATTGGCGGAAGGTAAATTTGATGAATTATTACAAGCGGTTAATTAAACCCCGTTCCCTTTCCTATCCACCCTAACCAAAACTAAATCGCTATAATACAAAGCAACCTGCGCCTCAATTGCCTTTATAAAATTATAATCCCCATGATTTCCGCCGTCAAAGTTTGCTAAGTTCTTTAATGAGTGATGCAACATAATTGACGGCATGCCAATTTCTCCTAAAAATACACCCTGTCTTGTGGGTATAATTTTACCCATATAATCAATTTTGTGAATTATAGCAGGGTTGTCGAATATTATTTTTGAAAGACAATCCTTTGCTAAAACCTCATCATCGTCGAGCGCAAAAAAATAACCATCGGTAACTATTTCTTTTAATGCGTTCAAATAACAATCGTATGTGTATGACTCATTCCCTGGCGAAACCCGTATCACATCACACCAAGAAGGTACATAATCGCAATCCCTGTCAATACTAACTATTACCCGCAAGTTTGGATAATTCTGGTCGGTTATAGATTGTAAACAACGTGCAAATAATTGCGGTCGAAAGCCTGTCCTAATCAAAATATTTATAAGTTCGTGTTGCATAATCAAAAGTAAATAATTAGGTTTGTAAAAGCAACAAGACAAACAAATGACAAAATATCAAAGACTTTCCCGCCCCGGTACATTCGTAAACAGTCGTGTTGCTACATCTTTTCCGCTTGGGGGCGGGATTAATTTATTAGTGGGATTAGCTCAGTCAGGTAGAGCGTTCGCGATAACTTCAACTATGGTCATTGGTTCGAATCCAATATCCTACACTTTTAACATGGGTGATAAATAATGGCAATTAACCTCTACATATCCCTTTACCACGAACAAAACCCAAACCGTCAAGCCGAACTGGAACGGTGCCTCGATATTAATTTGAGTAACCCATTAATTGATAGAATATTTATATTCGAAGAAACCGGGCATTCATTTTTTGTTGAGCACGAAAAAATAACGCTAGTTCAATGTTCCATACGTCCAACATTTGAATTTATATTTGGCGTTGTTAACGTATTTTCAGGATTAGAAGATTTAAACATTATTGCCAATTCTGATATTTTCTTTAAGCAGGATGATATTGCACATATGGCTTGGCATATCAAATGGAATAAGTGTTTTGCTTTGACAAGGTGGAATATGGTTGGGGATGAGGCTGTGTTTTTTGGACGATTAGATAGCCAGGACACGTGGATTTTCAAAGGTCGTATAAGGCCAATGAATGCTAATTTCAAAATAGGATGGCCGGGTTGTGATAATTGTATAGCATATAGTATTCAACAGGCCGGATATGAGATTACCAATCCATCATTATCTATAAAATCGTACCACTTGCACAAAGACGAACATCGTGTTTGGCATGGAAGTGCGCCGTATATGCAACCATATTTACTCTTAGAACCATCAGCGTTATGAAAATCGCACATCGAGGTTGGATGCAAACCCCGCTCGGTCATCCCGATAACGGATTTACAAAGGCTTTGCGAAAAGTTTGTGATACGTTGATTGAGACCAATGACATAACCACAATTGATAGCTGTGATTTGCTATTTCTGCAACCGCATGACTACGGAATTAACATCGGGCAACTAGCCCGGCTAAAGGCCGCAGGGGCGGTTATCTTGCATTGGATCGGTGATGCGCGTGATACTACGCCACAATATTGCTATGACTACGCACCATTTGTAACGGTTACTTGTTTTAGCAATATGCGGGATGTTAGGAACATGCAGGCGGCTGGATGGGATGCTGCTTACTTACAAATAGGTGCGGACCCCGAAATTTACTTCCCAAATTATCAAACGCCGAAGCATATCGACATTGTTTTCATGGGTAATAATCACGCATCATTTCCACTTAGCGATTATCGTATGGAAATGGTTCATGAACTTAAAAGAACATACGGCGAAAGGTTTAAATCTTATGGGCACGGCATGCATGACGGGTATATTTCTAATCAGCATGAAGAAGCCGAAGTTTACAGGCGTTCTAAAATAGGTATCAATCTTAGCCACTATGATTATGAGCGGTACACTTCAGATCGAATGATGAGAATGCTTTGTAGCGGTGTTTGTGTTTTGTCGCATAGATATACGGCTATGGAAGAAGAATTTAACGGCGAAGTAGTTGTTTGGGATAGTTTGGATGAACTTAAAAATCAGATAGATTCATTATTGGCTAATGAAGTTAAACGGCAGGAAATTGCAACCGCAGGCTATTTATTGGCCTTAAAAGATTTTACATTTGACGCAATGGTGCGGAATATTATGAAAATTTATAACGAAAGATGAGTAAGCTATTTGAAATAAAAGTAACCCCAGACGAAATTGTCGAGTTATTTAACAATGCCGGTATTTCAGATATTAAATTAATTTATGGTTCAACCGAAAGGCCAACCGTTACACCTGGTAATTGGTGTTGGGTTATTTATTCGGCTGATGAAAATCATATGCCTTTAAAAAGTAAATATTTATGAGAGTACTTGGTTTTATTCCTTTGCATTATGGACTTTCCTATCTTGGAGAGGCAATTAAATCTATTGACCCATTTGTAGAAAAGATAGTAATTTTATATTCTGAAAAACCGTCTTATGGTTTTGGAACGGATGTTCAATGCCCAGAAACCGAACAGCAATTATTAGACTGTGCAATGGCTGCCAGTCCAAAAGTCGAATGGCATAAAATATTTGTCGGAAATGAAGGAGAGCATCGAGCCGCAATTTATAAATATTCAGATGGCTACGACTTAATACTAAGTTGTGATTCAGACGAAATTTTCGATCAGAATGATTTGCCGATTGCCCTTGACCTTTCCATGAAAACGGACAAGCGTTATATTGGGATTGGCGGATATATAAATTTTTGGCGTTCGTTTAATTATGCATGTTACGATGGGTTTACACCAATAAGGATAACAAATCTGCATAATTCAGGTGGCAGTGGAGTTGTTCCGTGTAAGATATACCATTTTTCTACAGCGCAAAGTTTCGAATTAATGGATTACAAATTGCGCATTCATGGACATAAATCGGAAATAAGAGAAGGTTGGTTTGAGAATATTTATAAAGCATGGAAGCCTGGGATGGTTATAGATAAGGGACTTCATTTAGTTGCGCACGGACTTTGGGAGGCAACGCCATATGATAAGCGACTCATGCCTGAAATTTTAAAAGCACACCCTAATTATGATAAGGAGGTGATAGAATGAAATTAATATCAAATGAGCATCTTATAAAAACCGGCTGGCAAAAACACCCTCATTGGGAAATGGGTGCAAAAACTTATGCCAAGAAAGTTGATGGTGTTTATTTTTCCATTTCTTTAGTATTAAATAAATTGTTTTTTAAAAAAGAAAACAGTAAGGATTGGTTTGATATAAATAACCCTTTAATGACAGACGTTGAATTGGACTCATTCATTAAAACGTTAACAAATAATTCAATTGAATGAATTGCGCCGCCATCATCATCGACAATATCCACAACGTTGCGCCAATAATAGCCCAACACAAGCAATTTTTGCCCGATGATTGGGAAGTTATGCATTTGGCACCCGAATGGATAAAGTCGGAAGCCGATTATAACAAGTTTATGACAAGCCGGGAATTTTGGGAAAGCTTGCCATTTGATTGGGTGCTCATATTTCAACACGACAGCGAATTGTTGCGAACAGGCATTGACGGATTTTTAGGATATTCTTATGTAGGTGCTCCTTGGAAATGGCAACAATACGGTGGAAACGGAGGACTAAGTTTGAGAAATGTAAAATCAATGCTAAGTGCTATCAATGCGTTACCATATCATGGAGCGGCGGTTCACGGAAATGAAGATGTTTGGTTTTGCAATGCTTTAAATTATTTAGGAATGAATTTAGCACCCAGAATTATTTGTGAAATGTTTTCGGTAGAGTCTATATTTCATTTGGGAACATTAGGCGCTCATGCTATTGATAAATATTTGACGGTTGAGGAATGTAAACAGATAAGGGGGCAGTACAAATGAGTTTCATAAGCGATAACAAAGACGAAATAAAGGATGAGTTTAGTGTAGAAACGGCAATGAAGTTTGGGAGTTATGGTTATCACGATTTGGAACAGTGGCATACACCAAATGAAGTTGAGTTAATTAAAAACCAATATAAATGAAAAATTTTTTAGATAATTACGGAATTTATATTATACCAGGATTAATTATGTTAATGCTTTGGTATGTAGCTATTTATCAAATATTAAAATGCCTCTTATCTTAGGCCGACATACTTATTACTGTGAACCGCAACATATACGTGGTTCAATGAATGATATTTATATCGGCAACTTTTCGTCATTGGCCGAAAATATCGTATGGGACGGCGGTTTTCAGCATGCAAGGGCGGTTACTACGTTTATGATGCACAAGATTTTCCCTGAATGCCCTAACAATACGGTTTGTAATGGTGATATTTATGTCGGTTCTGACGTGTGGATAGGTGAAAATGCAATGATAATGAGCGGAATTTCTATTGGGGACGGCGCAATAATAGGCGCACGGTCAGTTGTGCGCCGTGACATATTGCCTTATGAAGTTTATACAGGCACAGAAACAAAGCAAAGGTTTAGATTTAAAATGTCCTATTGCGAGGCTTTGATGGATATAAAATGGTGGTATTGGGACGACGAACGTATATTTGCTAATTGGCCGCTGTTAATGAGCGGTGATGTTGAGAAATTTATAAAAGAACATATATGACATGCAACTAATAAAAATAGGAACTCATGAACCATCTGGTGAAATGAAACCAGATAACGTCGAAAAGGCTAAATATTTTCAGGATGAAACTTGCGAAAGGTGTAATTGTGAATTTAAATATAACAATTGGGATATTAACGGTTTTCCTGGCGGCTATTTTATATTTTGCCCTTGCTGTAGTCAAATGACATCTGCAATTAAACTTTACAAAAACCATAACTTATTATAAAATGAATATAGAAACCAAATACGCCGAATGTTGCGCAATTGAAAGCGACATTAACCATTTATTACCATACATACGCCAATACGCCGCAATGGGTGAAAGTTATACCGAAATGGGCGTTCGCCGTCCTACAAGCATTTACGCCGGACTTTCAGCAGGGTGTAAGGTCGTTCGCGGTTATGACATTGGCCGTTATCCTGAAGTTGACGAACTTGAACAACTTGCAAAAGATGCAGGAGTTGATTTTGAGTTCATACAAAAAGACGTTTTGACTATTGATATTGAGCCATGTGATATGCTGTTCATTGATACGTGGCACGTTTACGGCCAATTAAAAGCAGAATTAGCGCGGCATGCACCAAATGTTAAAACGCGAATTGGTTTTCATGATACTACTTCGTTTGAATGGGTAAATGAAGACGCATACGAAGGAGTGTCACAAGGATTAGAACCTGGCGTTGGACTTTGGCCGGCAATTCAAGAATTACTCGATACCGGCGAATGGGTAATTGAGTTTAGAACAACTATTAATAATGGGTTGACTATTATAAAACGTGCCTAAATATTCAGCAAATTTTAATCGTGATTTCAACTGGTATTTATCGGTTAGAAACTTTTTTGATTTTAGCGGAGCTATTCCAGATAAAATAGTTTTTGATAAATCGGGTATTACCGGAAAGCAAGCATTTTTAAAGTATGATAGTGAAGGTAAATTATTACCAACAAAACACCCTACAATGTTAGCCAAATTAATTTTGCTAAAGGGCGGTGTTAATCTTCATATCAAAATGTATGCAGAAGACAGGGCAAGCGGTTTGTTTGGGTTAATTGAATTTCGAGCTTTGTGTATAAAGTTAAAAGCACCTTATTGGTTTAGATTAGCTGTAGAAAATCAGAAAGGAAAATATTATAAATGAGCGTAACCGTATCCTACACAGGCCGTTTTGGTAATAACATGTTTCAATATGTTATGGGAAGGTTATTAGCGCATAAAAATAAACTTGCACTAAAACCTAATTGGCCGCATAATGAAATAATCAAACCTACAGTTGATAAATATTGGGCTCATATTTATGGCGGTGATATAGAAATATCGGGTTTCTTTCAGCAAGCATGTCGGTATTTGCCAAATCGCGCAATGATTAAATCGTGGTTTCCGTCTTACGAAACCGCCAACTACAAAGACATAGTCATCCATTTACGCGCCGACGACTACGGCAAAGCGCACCGTATCCATCCGCAATGGTTTTTAGATATATTGGCAAGGGAGACGTTCGAAAAGCTTGTGATTGTTATGTCTCCAATTGATCCTGAATATCTATCATATTTTTATAAATACAACCCATTGGTACAATCAGGCGGAATAAAAGAAGACTTCGAATTTATCGCATCATTCGACAAAATAATCTGCTCAAATAGTACCTTTTGTTGGTGGGCGGCATTTTTGAGCAACGCAAGTAAGATTTACACTTTTAAAAAATGGCTACCTGATCCAAATATAGACCTTTGCTGGAGTACGGTAGTAGATGGAGAGTTTTGGGGATGAGAAATATAGGTTTTATGGCTGTAGGTATTTTATGTGCAGTAATCACTGTCGATATCCTTAGTAAATTCGGGGTTGATAAATTTTTAGAAGGTTGGTTTTCATGTTTGGTTTTTACAATTATTTATGATTTACGAAAATTAGAATGAAAATAACCCACGCCACCTACATCGACCATCAATCCGAAATTCAATACCCTATTGCGTTTTTGAAACAATGCAACCCCAGGTTGATAGTTTTTACCAACGATGATTATAAATTAGGCATACCCGTTTGGCATGGTATTAACATTCCCGGCGATATATCCATAGCTCAAAATAAATGTTGCCAATTTCTATTTGACGAAGGTTACGATATTGTCGTTTGGCAACAAGCGGACATTTACATAACTGAAATAGGCAAGCAAAGGATTAAAGAGTTTGTAGAAATTGGCGATTTGTCGGCTTGTTTAGCATTGAACATGACCGATTTTAAAATGTTCCATCATTGCGGTTATGGCAGTTACGGCGTAAACGTTATTGGCAAAAAAGCATGGGAGCATCCAAATAACCATTTTACAGGTGACGGCGGATTTTTAGGCCATGCCGGGGCAGCATCGTGTTATGTACGGGATAGTACGATAAATATTGGATATCTTAGCATTGAACAATGCCGCAGACATATTAGGCGGCATAAAATAACATGGTCTTCGAACGACCCGATTTGTGAATGGAGTGATGAAGAATTTGTAAAAGCGTTTGTTGCGAGGCACAATGTAAACGGTATGCCGGGGTATGATACAATTTACTATAAATTATTTGTTGAAATGGGGCTTTATGATGAATTTGAAAGGGTAAAGGTGATAATGAAATCATGAAAATACTTGTTGGAATCCCTTGTCTGTATAACGCTGAAATGTGCAAGTTATCGATATTATCGGTAGCAATGGAAGCGGATGTATTAGTAATAGATAATGGCGCAGATTATGGCGTAAAGCAAATGATAAAACTACTTATTGAGTGCAAATTCAATATAAGGTTTATATCAAATGAACAAAACATTTTCGTGAACCCCGCATGGAACCAAATTTTACATTACTTTTTGCAATCGGATTACGACCAGTTAATCATAATGAACTCTGATTTGGTAATGAAACCGGGATGGTCGAATCGCATTCAGGACGGTATAAGCTGCATCCCTACAGATGGCAGTCATTTAGTCGATACCGTTGTAAGCGAAGGCACAACTGGCGTATTTATACATTTGAACAAAGAAATGGCAAGGCTGGCTTATCCGATACCTTATGGGATAAAAATTTGGTTTGGGGATAATTTTTTGTATGGTAAAATCCGTAAAGCAGGTTTCCAAACCATAATCCGTACTGGTATGCTTTGCGAACATATCGGCAATGGCTCGCAAACAATCGGAATATTACCAAACAAAGCCGAAATAATAGAACAGGATAAAATTGCATGGGCGGAAATTGAAAAAACATTGTAACTTTATGCGCAAATGCCAATCGCCGACCTCTTAAACACACTACGCACGGACGTAATAAACTCATTACAGGCCAATAACCGTAATGCTACAGGAAAGACTATCGCTAATTTGGAAATAGTAACAACTGAAACAAGCGGTCAATTACTTGCGCCGTGGTGGATAGATGCTTTGGAAGTAGGTCGTAAACCAACGGGGCCAAATCCAGAACCGGGCAACCCGCCAATGATTGATAATATCAAAGAATGGGTTGAAGCAAAAGGACTACCCGATAGTGCAGCATGGGCAATAAAGAAAAAAATAGACAAAGAAGGATATGTCGGTACGCCGGGAGTGTTATCAATACCTTGCGGCGATGATAATGTTAATATGAGAACGAATGAGTATTGCAATAAATTGGCAGATGAGTATGTCTTGGAAATGATGGATATTTTAAGTGTGTTGAAATAATGAGCTTATACGCCCAAATATCCATACAAGGAACTGCATTAATCGGAACAACGCAGTACGGGCGTGTTATCATAAGTATTTACGATTCATCAACCGGGCAGCCGACTAACGGTAATAATTGTTCAGTAGTTTATACCCAAAACATAAACGGACTTACATCTACCAATACCACGACCGTTAGCGGGATTTCAACAGAAGTTTATTCGGGCGAAATCAGCGACAGTTCAACAGGGTACTATACCAATTTCACTATAGTTTCGGTTACACCAGGTGCAGGCATACCGCCAAATCCCGCAGCCGATGACTTAACCATTGTCAATATCATAACCACTCCCGAAAGTGCAGTAGGTGCTGGCGATGGCACAATAACCATAAATGCAACATCCTCTTTTCCGCCGATACAATACAGCATTGATAATGTCCATTGGCAGTCAAGCAGTAAGTTTACAGGGCAACATACAGGTTACGGAACAGCTTATGTAAAAGATAATAACAGCGGGGCTGTAAATCAATCCTATGATGTTGGGCTTGTTGGCAATATACTTGTTTCAGACCCATCCGTAACACTTTCGCCGGGTAACGTGTCAAGGTGGAACGCCGCTTTTAATAATATTTGGTTTAAATTTCAGCGCAAAGATTTTGAAATTACAAGCATTACCCAAAATGTAGACGGTAATATTTTAGTTGCTGTGAACGGCAACGTATCACAAGTTAAAGTAAGAACCACTATTACCAGTACAGTTTTTGGGGTGCCTACAGTTACAAGCCCAGGCGATTTTGTTTATATCAATACCGCATTATATCAGGGCAGTTATGAATGTTTGCAGGCAAATACAGGTTCGTTGGTTTTGGCCTTAACATGGACTATTAATGATACGATAGGTTTTTGTAATATAAACTCATTGCGTCCGTACTATAATATTCAGCTTATAATTACCTATGCCAATTCGACTGGTTCTTATTCTACCATAACGGTAAAAGGCAGTCCATTTCCTGACGGTCATTGCTGGATGGATATTTCGTCATTCTTAAAATCGCTTGTAAACTCACAGGATAATTCAGGGTACAATTTAGTCAATTACCGTGATGCAAATTTGTCCGCATCATATACGGTAAAATATGCTGAATTATGGAACGGACAAACAAGTGTTCAATGGGCTACGCTACCATACCCGTATTATGTTCTTTATACCGCAAGGCAAATACAGCAATTAGGGGGCGGAAATATGCAGCAATTTGTTCCATTTTTGTTAGGATTTCAGCCAGGTTTATGGATAACAGATTTTACAATGCCTGTTTATTCTTACGGATTTCCTTTTGATATGTCATTTATATTCAGTGAGTATATGACGGGCACATCGCCATATTACATTATCACGCTGTTAGACTTCAATCAAAATCCATTAAACCCGCAAACCATACCAAATCAATACCTGATAAATACCGATGGTTCATTTATATTAAATCAGGACGGCAGTAAGTTTTTAATTGCACCGCCAAACCTGATAAATGTTTCAATCACTCAAACGGTAGGTTTGAACAGGTTATTGATAAACTTTCAACCGCCGACAAATTGTTTTTACTTTACTATTCAGGTATTTTATGATTTAACGCCGCCAAGCGGGACTAAAGTAACGTATCCTTTAACGGTTTCACAATTAGTTAGACTGGACATTAACACCCCTGACAGGCCGGTATATTTAAGATGGATAGGATTAACAGGATCGTGGAATTATTATCGTTTTTGCTATAATCAAATTTACGGTTTGGATGTAACAAATGAGACGCTTATTAAAAACTTCGTTACGGATTGGGCAAACACGCAAAGCATTCAGCAAGTAGTACAAAAGAACGCTGGCAAAAAATTGCAAGTAATGGCCGAAAATGTAAGCAATTCAGATATTATAGCTTTGGAAGGTATTAAAACTTCACCACAAGTTCAGATGTATATGAATAGTGGCAAATGGCAAACGGTAGATACCGGGGCGCAGTCATATACTGAACATGAAACTTTTATTGATTATTATAATTTTAGTGTAACTTTGATGTTACCGGAAAGAAATTTACAGACTTTGTGACAATGGAAGAAATTGCAAGAATATATAAAAGACATCCTACTATTATTTCAAGTATTATTTTAAGAAAATCATTTTCACAAATTTAACATTATGGCAAATTTACAATTAAAAGATTTAGTAGCCCAGGGCTTACAACTTACAAGGAACGAAGCGACATTATTGCTTCCACATGTGCTAAAAATTAGCAAGCAAGGCGCATTAACACCAAATGTTATTGCATTTGAACCTACAATTTTAACAGGCACTCCAGCGCAAATTGCAAATAAAACAGCAGAATTATATTAAAATATGGCACAAACAATAACAGCAGACGAAAAAAAAGGACGCGAATTGATATTCAGCGTCTTTTCAAATTACAAAAAAGGTATAAGTGATGCTGATTTCGCACGGGAAAAAGCAT
Organism: uncultured Methylococcaceae bacterium; assembly: GCA_903866825.1. Taxonomy (GTDB): domain Bacteria; phylum Pseudomonadota; class Gammaproteobacteria; order Methylococcales; family Methylomonadaceae; genus Methylobacter_C. The sequence goes on along the minus strand of CAIPPE010000042.1, from coordinate 29,672 downwards.
TTTACTGCGATGTATTGGTTACAGAACCAAAAACAAGGCCGCAATTAGACCAAGAGGCGGTACGCAGCGAAAACGCATTGCTTATTGTGCAGCGCAAGGAACTGGAAACAATTGTTGCTTTGCAGGCTAAAATAATCGAAGGACATGAGGCTTTAAAGGCTATGAGGTATGAGTAAAATTGACCACAAAGAGCTAATCAGCCGGGGTTTTCACCTTACAATAAATGAGGCTCAATTACTTCATGGCAAAGTAGGTGAAATTGCGCAGCGTGGTATGGAAGGTTTAAATGAAATTTATCCCGAACAAAGCGCAAAGGATAATCCGCTAAAAGAGTATTATGTTGAATTAGTAAAGCAAAATCAAAGTTTGCGGCGTGAAAAAAATTCATTAATACAGGAAAATATCGATTACCAATTACATCTGAAAGAATTGCAAACTGAAAACGACCAACTGTGTAAGGATAAGTTGGAGTTGGAGTTAAAAATAATGGTCTTGGAGTTAAAATTAGAACAATTTACTAAAGAAGAAAACCCACAAAAACAAATTATCATTGAATCTGATAAATCCGAAAATAATCAGGATGATAGTTTGAACTTGACCGAAAAACCAAAGCGCACATATACCCGTAAACAATGAACGCCGACACACTACCAAACCTACTAATCGAAATAGACCGTATTGAAAATGATTGTCTAAAACGTATATTTATGCGTTACATGTTGCGGGAATCGGTATTGGGTCAGTTATCAGAAGTTAAACGTATGGATTTCGATGATAAAAAGAACTATTGGGAGTACTGGCACAATGATTATTTTCTTATGAATAGAGAACTAAAAATTGTAGACGGTGAACCTGTTTTGGTTGTTAATTATAATCCATTGTTGGTTAATAATAATGAGTTATGACCGCCATCCTGCAACTTAATCCACATATAAAAGTACAAACACCTTTAGGTGACGGATGGGCATGGTTTATTATCGATTATTCAATTGAAATAAATACGATATGGGTTGTTAGACTTGATAAATTAGGCAATGTAAAACACTTTGATTCAAACGATATAATCATAGACGCAAATCCTATGTTACACCAATAAAAAATGCCGCCTTACTCAAGGGCGGCATAAGTAACCAAACCAATAAATTATTATGAAAGCATAAAAGTAAATACAATTTTTATACTTTCAAAATGGCAGACGAAATAAATAAGAAGGTTTTAATTGAGGTCGATATTACAAATGGTGATGCTCAATCTTCAATGGCACAATTCAAACAAGACGTTGATGCCGCTGCCGCATCCCTTATTGCCGCAAAGACCGCCATTGCCGCCGCAAAACAAGCAACCGCCGAACTTGCACAAGCTACCCAACAAAGTAAGTTAGAACAGCAACAAGCCAAAACAGCTATTGACCAAGCCCGTCTTGCGCAAACAGAAGCTACTATAGCTATGAAAAACGCTAAACAGGCGACTGAAGCGGCAAGTGGTTCATATAAAGAAGCTCAACAAAACCTTACTAAACTTGGCAATGCCATTAAAAATACAAAGGACGGGTTTAATTCTACCGACCCTGTTTTAAAAGCACAAATAGCCGATTATAATAAACTCAATTCCCAATTAAAAGCCTTTGATGCACAGATGGGAAACCATCAAAGAAATGTCGGGAATTACCAGCAGGCATTGCAAGGTATCAATGGCGTTATATCAAAACTTGTACCCGGATTTAACCAATTTCAGGGGCTATTGCAAAATGCCGCAAAGGGATTTAATGCGATGGGTACTGAAGCCAATGTTGCTACCGAAGCAAGCGAAGGATTAACAGGCGCAATGGGTGGTTTGGTTATAGTTGTTGCGGCAGTTGCGGCAGGTTTGTTCGCAGTTGTTAATTTTCTAATGCAGTATGCTAAATGGAGCGATATTGTAGCAGGCTCTACTGAAGGCGTGAAAGCATATTGGAACGCTCAATTAAATGGTGTTAATGCAACTAAGGCAAGTATACAGGCGTTTGTCGCAAGCGGGTTGCTTAACGATTTGGATAGGCAGTTAATGGTAGCAAAACAATTGACTGCCGAAGAAGATGCCCATGTAAGGAATTTAATGTTAAAAATGCGTGATAGGGCAACAACGGGTGCACAGGCAGAAGTTTATTTTCAGGAGGCATTAAAAATAACAGGAGACCAGTACGAGCGAAATAATAAATTAGCAAAACAACACTACGAGGTATCATTAATAGCCGCTACAGCAGGGAAAAAGGTTTCTGTAGAGGAGTACAAATCATTAGCAGATTTATCAAAAGGTTATGATGTTGTTTTGAAAAAAGCCAAAGAATTAGTTGATGCGGATAAATTAACTAAAGATGCTATTGAAAAAATAACTACAGGTATTGGTAATCTTATCGCAGTTGATGCCCAAAAAGAAAACCGGGATCAAATGTTGCAGAACCGTAACGATGCCAAACAAGCTAAAGCCGATGCCGCCGCCGAAAAGGAACGAGCAAAAATTGAAGAAATAAACCGACTAACGGAACAGGCCAATAGCGAACGCATAGCTTCAATGGCTAAAACACTGGAATTTCAACAAGAGGCGTTTGGCCGTGAACTATCCGCTACCGATGAACACTACAGGCAACTAATCTTTAAACAAGAACAGTTTATCGAAAAGATGCGTGATATACAGAACGACCCTAAGTCTACTGGCAAAGAAAGATCGGCGGCGGGACGTGGTATGTCAGCCGGGCAAGCCGCAATAGGTCAAATCACACAGGAAAAAGCATCTGCATTAGAAAAGATAATTGAAGACCATAACAGGAAAGTTTTAGCCGAAACACAAAGTGCGGCCAACGATTTGCGTAAAATACAAATTGCGTCTATCGAAGATAACCAGGAGCGTGACAGGCAGGCTAATGAATTGGAATATACCGAACAAACGGAGGCTTATAAAAGGCAACTTTCGTTATTGACCGAAAATAAAGAAAAGCTTGCTAACCAAATGAAAACAGCAAAAGGCAATGATTTAAAGTTGCTTGCAGATGAATATGCCGAACAGGATACTTTGATAAAAATAGCTAATGATAAGCAGACCGAAGAACAGGAAAAGTATCAAAAAAACAAAGTAGACCAGATAAAAAAATATGCCGCAGAACGTGAACTGGCATTGGATGAGACTAAAGTATTACAAAGAACCGATAACGCAGAAGATAACCCAAGTCGCAAAAACGAAAAGGCGTTACTTGATGCGGAAAAGGAACAGCTACTCGACAAAAGAAATGCGGAATTACTAAACGAGCATTTAACAGACGAACAAAAGTTGCTTATAAATCAGCAATATTATAGTGCTTTGGATGCTCTGGACAGGCAGGCTAAACAAAAAATGCGTCAGTTTGAAATAGAAGAAGCCCAACAAGTGGCCGATGCTTCGTTTCAAATTATAGAGCAATCGTTAGCAAGGCAAATGCAGGCGCAAGAGGTTGCTTTGGAAAAACAAAAAAACTATGACCTTTCAAATCAGGCTTTAACAGCCACACAACGATACGAAATTGAAGAAAAATATCGTGTTAAAACAGGACAGCTTAAAGTAAAAGAATTTCATGAAGAACAGGAATTAAGTATTGCAAAGGCGATTATAAATACCGCTTTAGGCGTTACCAAAGCAATACCAGACCCTTTGGAAATGGCATTAGCGGCAACGGCTGGTGCATTGGAGATTGCAGTAATTGCCGCCCAACGTGCTCCAGCCTATGCGCAAGGCGGTACATTTGAATCGAACGGTCGTGGTGCCATATTGCCGGGCTATTCAAGAACGGACAACACAAATGCACGGCTTCGTAGTGGCGAGGCTGTTATAGTTTCCGAAGCTGTTCGTGATCCGTGGGCAAGGTCGGTATTGAGTGCTATTAATCATCAATTTGGTGGTGTTGCTTTTGACAGGCCAGCTTTTGCGAGTGGTGGTGTTTTTAGCAATTATACACCTACAGCCGATAATGGGTTAAGGCAACAAATCAGCGTAACGAATAATACACGATTGCACCCAGATGATATTTCACAAGTTGTAGGCGGTATTTCAAATGCCATGCAAAAAGCTAAATTTGTAACAGACGTTAAGGATGTTAACAGGCAACAAAATTTATTAAGTTACGTAACGGATAGGTTGACAAAATAAAAAAGGCGACCAAATAGTCGCCTTGCAAATGGCCGGGATCAAACCGACGCTGCCCATCTCCGACTTTACGGCAAATGATATTACTAATCGCTATAAGACATCTGCAATACAAATATATTAAATAATAATGCAAAACCGCCAACTATTCATAAACAATCAATCCGTCGATTTCTCGTCGGATGATGAAGTATTGCCGTTAATTTTGCAAGTCAATGATTTGGGAGATATTACCAGTTTGCAAGGAAATGGCAGCAAATCGTTCAAACTACCATTAACACAAAATAATAGGGCTATACTTGGATTTCCTGATGATATTACCATTATCAATAACTTGCCATACACTAAGCAAGTAGCAAAATATATAGTCGATGGTATCGAATTGGTTTCAAATGGCTTTGTTGAAATTATAGACATTCAAAATAATGAAGCTGATGTAATATTGCTTTTTGGTAACATGGATTTTTTAGATTTGTTAGGCGGTCAAATCTATGACATGGGCGATAGTACAACCTTTTGGAGTGGTTTTGGTACTAATCTCGTTTGGCAGGCATATTCGTTACCAGACCCTACAAACCTATCAGACCTATCGAATTGTATTTGGGACGTGCCCCATGCCGCTTATTCTCAACAAAAAACAGACGGATGGATATGGCCTATTGTGAACTATGGCGATATAAGCACTATACCGCCGTTTACCGGGCATATTAATGTAAGAAATATACGGCCTGCTTTTTTTGTACATACCGCTATTGAATTATTGGTAAAGTCAACCGGGTATTCCATAAATTACGCACAATCATGTTTGTATAATGACCCAACGTATGCGAATTTATATCAAAAGCTACTCGTACAGTTTGCTAATAGTGATTTTGAACATGGCACAGACTGGCAAAATACGCCGGATAATCTTGGCGAAAACTATTCCTTATCGAAAGACCAGATAATCAGTAATCCCCGCGTACCTATTGTCGGCGGTTCAAATATCTATACGCAGGGGTTTCCATTTCAAGGGGTTATAAATTTCGGTTCATCCGACCATTATCCGGCAACCACAAATGTAAACTTTACGGCTACGGTTCAATTTGATATTTATTTAAAAGGCCGATATACAGGGCAAGCATCTGTATGCACTATTGAATTTACTATAGTTGATGTTGATGGAAGTATAGTAGACGGGCCCGGTGAAATATCTATACAATTAGACGGTAATTATACCCGTGACAGTGGTGTAGGCGGTAACGTTGTGGGGCATGAGACTTTTTTAAACCAAAAGTTAGCAAGTTATTTTTCTTTGGTAACAGGTCAAAAGCTGTATGTTCGTTACCACATTAACAATATTGGACAAGGGCCGCAAGATACTTATGTTATCATTAAGAAAAATGCCACATTCACTATTGTTACCGACGAAACATTAGTGCTTTGGCAACAGCCCATCCAATGCGAAAGGATATTACCTGATATTGCGCAAATAGATTTTCTTAAAGATACTTTACAGCGTTTCGGATTGATACTGATTTCAGACCCTAACAGCGGTACGATAATATTTACCTCATTCAAAAAGATAGTCGAAAATATACCAAATGCAAAAGACTGGAGTTTGAAATGTTATGATAACGGAAGGCAAATAGGTTTTCAAATCGGTAATTATAATCAGGTAAATTATCTTAGATACCAGTTTGATGATAATATACCATTAAACTACATGCCTAAGTACTTTGCGGACGATGAAATTACTATAAATGACTTAACACTAAACCCGACACAGCCGACAGGGGTATTATTTGAATCTGTTTTCGCACCGTCTATAAATGTTCCTTATATCGGCGGTACAATTGCGCAAATAAGCAGTCCCACCTCAACCGACGAATTTTCCGTAGGTAGTCAGCCACGTTTATTGATAGATCAAAAGTTAAACATTGGCAATATGGGTTTATCAGTAACTTTTAGTGATGGTGACCCGGGCTTTGAAACAGAAACTATTACCATAAACGACATTGTAAGCGTACCATATTTCTACAAGCCAGATATGCCGGATTTAAGCCCCGCTGCATCTCATTTGGCATGGAAAGATATGCCTAACGGTAAAATAGAGTTTCCAAGTTTGGTTCAAAGCACCAATCCGGGCTTAAGGTCTGTTTATTATCCTGAATTTGAGGAAATACTTACACAAACTAAAAAAATAACAAGGTACTTTTATTTAACCCCATTAGACATTCAACAAATTGACTTTACTATTCCGATATATTTGAGGCAGGATGCTTCGTACTTTTATATCAGCAAAATAGATAGTTGGGTTAAAGGTAATTTAGTGCGGGTTGATTTAATAAAAATTGGATGATGCGCAAACGCAATATAATAAATGATGGCCATAGAAATACTTAAAGAATTAGAAGATAACGGAAAACTTGATAAACTGGTAAAGTCTGGTTTGGTTTCAACATGTGTTGTTACACATATGCGGATATTTTACGCTGTAGATAGAGCGGTACAAATGGGCGAGAAACGGTCACAGGCAATTTGCAATGCGGCGGCAGTTTATAATGTTACGCCAAGTTCAGTCTACAGGGTTTTGAAAACTATGGAATAAAATAAGGTAACTATATATCAGTTGGGACAAAATTAAAATTGTAAGCTAAACGTATTTTCTAATCCGTTGTAGTTGAAAATACAATTGCTTAAAATATCTCTTCCTATAATGATGCCAATTTTTATATCTTCAGAACTAATACTTGACAAATCCATACCGCTTGCCCTACTATTAAAAATTACTTTATGCTCGGTACTAAATACCACATGAATATTATATATGGGCAATATGTATTCTTTACCGTCTGCTAAAATCACAGACCTTTGCCCGGTAATAGGTATTTTTAATTCATCGGCAAAATTTATATCTATTGCTGAAAATGTCGCACCCGTATCAATTATAGCGTCTGTATCGTAGAATGTATTTTTATTACCTTTTAGTTTCTTTGGCGCAACCCAAAGCTTGAAAATAGCACCATTATGGTTCAGAAGTGGGGAAACAAAATGAATTGAGTTCATTTAGTACAAATGGTTTTTTATTTTTTTGGGGTGGGGACGGGTTTTCGTTTATTTCCTTTACTAACATACTAACATATCCCCATTTTTCAAAACCCTTTTCAGTGGCTATGTTACTATCACAAAAAACGCCCAATAAAGAATTATCTTTTATTACAGCAAATCCTTCTGTATATTTTAAGATTAAATCTTCTTGTATTTCGCTAAAATATTTTAATTCGATTTCTAACACAAAGCAAAAATACAAAACTATCTTTATTTAAAAAAAAGAATGTTTTGCAACAATAATGAATAATAAGGCATTAAAAAAAGGCTTTATTAAGACAAATAATAATGCATATCCGCATAGCCAATTATTTAAGGATATACAAGAGGCACAAGATGAAAGAAATTGTTTTGCCCATTATTATTTAGTGGTTCCTAATGAATATAATGAGACTATAATAACGCTTGCAGAATTTAGAGATAGTATAAAAGTTCACGAATATACTATGGATGAATATATGAAATTGTTAAATAAAATGTCACATTGTATAATTGAAATAAATAAGTTAAAAAGTAGTATTACCTGAACGGTTGCGATGAAGATTATCGCGACTCTCCATCGCCCCCTTAGTGTTCCGGCATACCTTAAATATAACAATAATATCAGACATTTTGCAATTTATTTTGGTAAAATGTCATTTATTTTCTTTGTCCCAACTGATATATAGTTACCTAAAATAAAAGCCCCTTAGTCTTGCACTTCGGGGCTTCCAACCTAAACCTTATCACAATTATATGTCCGATTGGACGTACATCCAAATATACAAATAATCAATAGAAATTCGCAAAAGTGTGCGAATTTTTTATTTGTGCCAATGTTATTTTTACACCAATGAACATCAATCGACTTGCCAGTGCTATTAGTAGGGGTAAATGGCTTATAGAGCCACGAACCGCAATGATTGAACGGGCAAGGGCAGTAAAATTCCTAAAAAGCGATTTTGAAGGTTTAGAACCCGAACATGAGATTGAAAAACCAATTGCTATTAATAAAATAAGCGGCGGTTTATTTGAATGGTCTAACGAAAGTTCTTTCACATTAGCAGAAGTTGGCAGCGTTGCAATAATACCGATTTGTGGTACAATCATGAAATATGATTATTGCGGCTCACCGGGAACAGATACAATGGGATGTTGGTTACGCGAAGCTATGGCAGCACCAAATATCGACTCAATCATATTGTTGATTAATTCGGGCGGCGGCAGCGTAGAAGGCACAGGTGAGTTTGCCGATTTAGTTAAATCATCCACAAAAACGGTATTTGCTTTTTGTGACGGTTTAATGGCAAGCGCAGCGTACTGGATAGGGTGTAGCGCGAATGAAGTTTGGGCAAGCCACGAAACGACTGAATTTGGTTCAATAGGAACGGCAGTTTGCTTTATGGATGATACCGAAGCAATGGAGCAAATGGGGTATAAAATGCATTATGTAAATGCAGATACTTCACCCGACAAAAACCAAGACGCAATTGAAGCTATGGCCGGGGATTATACCCGGTTAAAAGAAAATATAATCAATCCTACAAATGAAATATTTATGGGTGCGGTAAAAGAAAACAGGCCGGATGTATCGGCGCAATGCTTAACAGGCAATGTTTATTTAGCTGAAAGAAGCATTGAATTAGGGTTAATAGATGGCATATGTACCCTTGAAGAAGTAATTGAAAAATCATTAAACTATAAAAAAATGGCAATTGATACCAAAGAAAACGAAAAACAGGTGAGAAAAAGCACTTCGCTGTTATCGCAAATAACCGCTCTTTTCGCTAAACATGAAGAGCCAGAGAAAGAAGAAAAGAAAGCCGAAGAGGACGACATGGAAGAAAAGAAAGCCAAAAAGTCCAAAAAGGCCGACGATATGGAAGAAACCGAAGAAAAGTCGGCTAAGAAAAAAGGCAAAAAGGCTGGCGAAGAATCCGACGATCCTGAAGATAAGGATAAAGAGGAAGACGACGACGATGACGAATCTGACGAGGATGAAATCGAAGTTAATGGCAAAACCATTAACATGAAAAACCATGCTGCCGTTAAAGCCGCTTTCGGTGAAATTACCGCAATAGCCAACGAGCGCACCGAAATGTTGTTACAGGCACAAACACTTATCGAAGAAAATGTTGCACAACTTTCTAAAAACGCCGAAGAGGTGAAAAAAGAAATCAAATCAACTTTCACGATAACAGGCTCAAAGCGTTCTGATAAAACGCCTACAGGTAACGCGGTGAACACTAAGCCTATGCCCGATGTGTTGAACACAAAAGAGGGTACAAAGGCCGACTCTCTGCTAAAAAAAGCGTTGCAGGAACAAGGATTATTAAAATAAACCGTCAAAACGGATAAACAATAAAAAGAAATGGCACAATTTACATTTACAAACAATACCTATGCCGGTGCGGATGTTGCCGGGTATATGGCTAATACATTGCTTGAGGCCGATTCCGTTAAGCGTGACCTTTGGACGGTGTTAACCAATGTCAAAGCGCGTAAAATCATACTTGACGTTGATGATACTGTAGTATTGCAAAACCCGTCAGGAACATTTGTTGACCAGGGGACAACTGCGCTACAGAACGAAAGCTACCTTGACCCGGTTGTTTATGAGTTCATGAAACAGGAACAATGGGACAACTTGATTAAATCTTGGGAGGTTTCGGAAATAAAACATGGTTCATTTGCGGATTACGAAGGCGTTGTTGATTTATCAAACTTCGTACTTGGACGTTATATCGAAAAGATACAGATTGCAAATGAGCGTTTGTACTTCTTAGGTAAAGTAAACGTTACTGAAGCATCATTTACCGCCCCTTATCAGGGTTTGTTAGGGCAAATTGCTGCCAATGGTGGCACATACGCGCTATCACTTTCCAATAATGGCTCATTAGGTAACAGCAACAGCCAGGGTATTACCGCAATATCAGTTAACCCGACAACCAAAGTAGCAACTTGTACTGTAGGTTCTACAGCTACATTGAACTTACAAAACGGGGATGTTGTAACACTTTCGCAAGTTAGCGGCTCATTAAGCGATACTATTTACGGCTCACCAAACGGCCAATCGTATTGGATAACAAACGTTACCGCAACAACATTCCAATTATTCCGTAACTATAACGAAGTCAACCACCGTAACAACGCACAGTTTAACGGTACAGCGACTGCAATATCCGGCCCGGTTGCTATACTAAGCGTTATTAACGCAACAAATGTTATCCCGGTACTGGCAAGTGTTTACGCACAGATGGATCAGGCAGACCGTATGCAGGAGGACTTTAACATCCTACTGCCAAACCACGTAGGTTATGCTTTTGAACAAGCGCAAGCGAACAAGGCAACAAACGTTTTGGATGCGTTCGTAAATAAAAAGATGTATGAGTACTTAGGTGCGAAACTTCAAAAAATGAACCATTTTCAGGGCAATACAATACTTTGTATCCGCCGCTCGAATATGTTCTTAGGCGTGGATTTGCTGGATGATATGAACAACCTGTCAAGTGTATATCTTAAACCATATACCAACGATGATGTTGTGCGTACCAAAGCCCGTATGAAATCGTGCACACAGGTAAAATTCTTTAACGAGGTACTTTATTACAGCTATTAATATGAGTGTATTTAGCACGTTATTAAACAATTCAGGTTTCCAGCTCGGTTTAACCGACCCGGTTACCAATGGGCAGGAGGATTGGTTGTTTTTGTTTAACGAAAATGATTTTATCCTTACATATAGCTCAACAAACCCACTGATATTGATTGGCATAACCCCGGCAGTTGCTGGTAATGCCATACGTCAATTCTTTGGCACAAACAACAGCTTTAAACCATCTGTAAAATCACAAGCAACAGAAGTAGGCCCGCGCTATAAAGAGGAACTTGATTTTAACATAGCTGGCAATAGCTCTGTCATTAAGCAGCAAATGTTGTCACTTGGTTATGGCCGTGTAAAAGCGTTCGTTGTGAACAACTTCAAATCAACAGATGCGGCAATTGAGCTGTACGGTGCGCAAAACGGCCTATTAGCTACCGAAGCAGAAAAAAGCGAAACATCATTGGGCGGTTGGAAAATAAAACTTACAGGCCCCGACAAGCTGTTAGAACCATATCCGCCCCGGTCGGTTTGGATTCCGCCTGTTTCGGGTACTGCAACATATGCAAGTTCACTGGCTGCAATCACTGCATTGGTTCAATAATTAACACATTAACACGATAAAAAGGAGCGAGGTTTGTAAATAAGCTTCGCTTTTTTTGTAATATATGAAAACATTTATACAACAAATTGAGCGGCGTATCACGGTACGACAATTGCAAAATTGGGGTATAATAGGTTATGACCTTGACAATAGCTATCCGCAAAGGATGCTCGAATTGATAGGTCAATCTCCAACAGCTAAAGCATGCTGGCAAAAACGGGCACAATTCATTGCAGGAAATGGTTTCGAAGAAGAGTCTTTGGCGGACGTTGTTGTAAATAGCAAGGGGTTAACATTAGCCAAATTATTTAAGCGAATAGCTATTGATAAGGCATGGGCATGTGGTTTTGGCATACACATAAATTATAATGCAAATTTCGAAATATCGGAATTAAGCTACGTTAAGTTTGAGGATATAAGGCAAGGTGACCCGGATAACCCCGATAAGAGGGATAAATTCGCTGTTTATTTCGACTGGTCGCAAAAGACCTGGAAAAGTATTTATGTAGGTAAAATTGATTACATACACCGTTATAACCCAGACCCAGAAGTAATAAAACAACAAGTTATAGATGCGGACGGATGGGATAATTACAAAGGTCAATTGTATTATTTTAATCCTGAAATAGATGATTATCCATTAATTGAGGCGGATAGCGTTTGGGAGGATTTTGAAACAGAGGCAGGCATCAAGATATTCAATAACCGTGAGGTTACTACGGGGTTTTTACCCTCGGCCATGTTATTCATCAAGTCCCGTCCTGAAGAAGCGGCAAATCAAAACCCTACAGACGGGACAAGGTATATTAATCAACCATCGCAGTTAGAACGTAACTTAGGCACTTTTCAGGGCGCAAGGTCGGCTCAAAAAATTGTTGTTATCGAATATGAGAACGATGATGAGAAGCCAGAACTATCATCCTTCAATATGCAAAATAACGATAAGCTATTTGAAGTGACCGAAAAGTCAGTTGAGGCACGGATTATAAAAGGTTGGGGCATACCAAAGGAGCTTATAAATTCTGAAAAATCGACAGGGTTAAGCAACGGCGGCGAAAAGAAAGAGGCTATAAGGGAGTTTAACCACGCTACAGAACCTGACAGAACAGAATTGAGTGAGGTATTTGAGGAGTTATTTAGTCATTTTTATACACCCGTCAATCCGTCAGGTAACTGGAAAATAATAGAAATAAGCGACAATGTTGCGGATGATACATTAGCTAAAACATCTGGAGCGAATATTAACCAGGTTTTATTGTTGCCGATACCAAAAGAAAATAAAGTAGCCCTTTTGGTAAATGGTTATAATTTCAAACAAGCAGAAGCCGAAGCGATAGTACCGGATGATAATAAAATAGACAGGACAATACCAAACGCACTTTTACCACAGGAGCCAAAAGAATGATAAATCAAACACAACTCATCAATTTAGCAACGTTTGCCGGGTTCGAAGATTTATCTGTGAACATAACCCCGGTACGTATGGCTGTTTATGTGCGCAAAGCGCAGGAACTTGACTTACGCTTATTCATGGGTTCGGCCTTTTATACTGATTTTATTCAGTGGTTTGGAAATGGGATAGCTACTACAGGTATAACGATAAATACAAATTCAACAATCGCACTTAATGGAACTTATTCAAATCAGCCTATAGTAAATGTTAACGGTTCGGGAACAGGAGAAAAAGTAACATTCACGGTACTTAACGGTATTGTTACGGGGGCTGTTAGTAGTCAGGTTGGCAACAGTTATAACATTGGCGATACATTTACTTGTGCAGCCGTACCGGGGGCTTTGTTTACCGTTAATATGGTTGGTGTAGTGGTTTCGGCAAGCATACCGCCATTGTATTTACAATTGTGGCAAGGGTTAACATATACCGATAAAGCGGGGTTTAATGTATATTATGACGGTATGATACCGACTTTGGTTTACTGGACATTTGCCCGTTTTGTTGAAAATGATTATGTGCAATATACAAAAACAGGCCCCGTTGCCAAAAACCATGATGCAGGAACGGGATTAGAACAACGCGATATAATCCAGTTGGTTAAACAGCACAGAAGCACTGCAAATGCTTATTGCAACGACATTGAATTGTATTTGTACAATAACATACAATCTTATCCGATGTGGCGGTGGGATCAGCAAAGAAAATCATCCCGTCAATCGGGGCCACGCATACGGGGTATTGATAAGACTAAATTTAACGCACCGGGCTATAATGGCAGAAACTATCCGGGATTTTTGGACGGCGTATTTTATAATGATTTATAATGGCATCAGATAAAACCATACTACAGTTACCTAATCAGCAACCCGTATTACAGGATACCGGGGTATTTGCTGATTTGGTCGGAACGTTCGGTTTTCAGTTCATGCAGTTATTATCATTACTGCAAGCTAATTTGTCTGTAGGTGCTGTAATAACTTTTGGGACGGCATCGATACCATCGGGAGCGGTTGGTAATAATGGTGACGTTTACATCAAAACCGATACCGGGCAATTTGCTCAAAAAATATCCGGTACTTGGACGGTATTTTTTACCATAACACAGGGTGTTGTTGGGTCTACAATCTATTATGGTTCGGCAAATCCATCTTCTTCAACCGGTATTAACGGCGATACCTATTTGCAAACCGTAGGCGGTGTATTTTGGACTAAAATATCAGGAACATGGACTATTCAGTTTTCGATGGCTACGGGGCCAACGGGGCCGCAAGGAACGCCGGGAACTAACGGAACAAATGGAACAAACGGGACAGCCGTCTTAAATGGCACTGGCGTACCCGCCAATAATACTTTGGGCATTGATGGGGACTTTTACATCAATACTTCAAACTATACGTTTTATGGCCCACGGACAGGGGGTATTTGGGGTGCAGGGGTATCATTGTTTGGTTTTCAGTTACCTATAGTAATTCCATTTGCAATAGGCACATCGTTGCCCATTGTTTTTACTGGGTGGCAAACATTATCGTTAGGCACGGTTACAGGCAGTGTTTTCGGTAGGTTTCCTAAGTTAAGGGCAAAGGCCATGATAGGCGGTGCTATACTTGCCGGGATATTATCAGGTGGTGGCGTAATTACACCGGGCGTTTATCCAAACATAACCTTTACAGGTGGCAGTGGATACGGCGCAATTGGAACATTGACAATACCTGTTTCTGGCGTACCGTCTATTGTATTAACAAACGATGGTAACGGGTATAATATCGGAGACACATTGGTTACTAACTTTATATCTGGTAAAAACTTTAACTATTTGGTAACATCGGCCTCACAGCAAAAGTTTTTATATTTAACAGGTGAAACGGTAATAACCACAGAAGTAACGCCGGGACTACCAGACACAATAAGTATAGATGTTGATAATGCAGGCGGTGTTTTAGGGGATAGTATTTTATTAGAGATTTCAGTATGAGAAAGTTATTATTATTTTTTATATTAATTTGGGGACATTTTGCAATAGCGCAAAATACTGTTACCCTTGAAAGCGGCACAAGTCCCGTAACGCCACAATTCAGGTATAAGGCTATTACGCCCGACAGTTTAAAACATTGGTGGTTTTACAATCCCGCCACAGGTACATACAATCGTTTCTTTTCAGCTACTGAAGCAAATCAGCGGTTTGCATCGAGTACTACTATCCCCACGCTTCAACAAGTGGCAACGGCTGGATACACGTTCATGGGAACATTGCAGCCGTATGCTGTAAATTTATACGGTGCAAACGGTAATGGATTTTTGGGTATGCAATGGCAAATGCCAAGTACACCATCAGCACCTGGGTCATCCGGTTTCAGTACCTTATATCTTGATGGGAGCGGTCGTTTAAGTGTTATACCTTATGGCGGTTCTGCTTCATTGATAGGCGCACCTATTGCAGGTACAAACATTACAGTTACGGGAACATGGCCTAACTATACTATAAATTCAAGTGCTGGAGGCGGTACAACAACAAACGCCTTAACATTAACATCAAGCGGCGGCGCATCGGCGGGGGCTTCGTTCAATGGTTCATCCGCAATAACCGCTGATTACCATACATTGGGCGCACAGCAAGCTATTTCCGCAACAAATGGGAGCGTACTATTTTATAATTCGGGGGTAACACAAGATAACAACAACTTATATTATTCAGGTGGTTTACTATCAGTAGGTACAAACGGCGATTTTACAGGAACCAATACCATAAACATAAACGGTCAATTAGATGCTTACGAACCACAATCTGCCATTGGTGCTGTAAATTCAGGAACGGTATTTCCCGGCGTTACGGCAAGCACGTCAAGAGGGACAGGCACAAGCCCATCGGTAAATAATAGCGGCGATTATACGGGAGGATTTAGCGGATGGGGTTATACGCAAGCAAGTCCGCAATACACTTACATGGCCGGTACGGCTATAAAGATGACGGGTTCGTCTTCTTCTTTAGGCGGCCAATTAGAGTTTTATACAAAACCCGATAACGGGACTACCCTTACAAGAGCGGCAATAATTGACAATACAGGAGCGTTTTCACAAGGCCAACTCGCATCTGTAACAAGCTCAATAACCGCAACCCCATCGGGTTCAGGGGGCGTATTAACAGCCAATACGTATTATTACAAGGTTGTTGCCGTAGATGCTTTTGGCGGGGTAACAGTTGCGTCAACTACAGAGGGCAGCGCAACAACAACGGGTACTACATCGAGTGTTGCGGTATCGTGGACAGCCGTTGCAAATGCGGTTCAATATTATATTTTTCAGGGTACGACAAGCGGCGCAGAGGGGAAGTACTTTACGTCAGTTACCAATTCAGCTACAGACATAGGCAGCGGTTATACAACGCTTGCTTTGCCGACCGCTAACAATACACAAGTTATACAGTTATCGGCGGGTAATATTAACTTTCCCGGTTCATTGGTGCAGCCTGTGGGTTTTACGCCGACTGGTTATACATTGTCAAGCCCTAACTGGCAAACAAAACCAATTACTATTTATTCAGCATCAAGTTCTACCTTGTGGAGTTATTTAAAACTGTGTGATGCTAATTACGGAATTACTTTTGGTACTAACTTCAACAATAGCGGGTTCGCTTTAACAAGTTGGATAAACGGTGCAGGCACAACGATAGGGCAGTTTCTGCAAAGCGGCTCATTAAACATTACAGGCAATTTCGGTTTAAACAGCGCACAAAGTGTATTGTATGGCACTATAGCGTCAGGTGGTGCAAGTTATACACCTTTTAACGGTGGTCTTAGCTACCTTGACAATGCATATTATAACTCACCATCAATAGCAGGCGGCTTAGTTGTCCGTACCTCAAACGGTACAAACGGCAGCTTAACAGAGGCGTGGCGTACATCGTATTTAGGTCACATACTTATCGGTACTACAGTTGAAGGAAATATAAACTTAGATGACGCCGGAACAGCACGATTTCAGCAAGGTATGTATTTTGGATATGTTGCCGCACCGGTTCTTACAAGCGTTACACCGTCAACAACTGGAGGCACTTTGGCGGCAGGAACATACTATTATGCAGCAGTTGCGGTCGATGCTAACGGGCATTTGACAAATACTGGTGTGCAGGCTAACACAACAACCACTGGCACTACGTCAAGCGTTGCGCTTGTTATCAATCCCGTAACCTACGCCGTTTCGTACCGTGTTTACATTGGTACTGTTTCGGGCACATACACCAAATATCTTGCATCGGCAGGTACATCGCTTACGGATGTTGGATCGGGTTATACCGTTGCTTCACCGCCAACATATAACGGCACTTATTTGGGTAGTTTCTCCAATACAGGGGTGTTAAGCACAGCAGCCACGCAAACTACAGTTAGTGGTTCAACAAGCGGGACTGCCGTATATAGCCAACCAATGGCAGGGGCATCATACAAAAAGGTTGTTATTTATTGCAACGCTTTATTAGGCACAGCTTCATACACTTATCCAGTTGCTTTTACCAATACGCCTGTAGTTATTTCAACAAGCGGGTTGGCTACAAGTTTAGTTACATCAATCAGCACAACGGCGTGTACCGTTACGGGCACTACGAGCACAGGTTTTTTATTTATAGAAGGCTATTAAAAACATGAAAAAACTATTATTACTATTACTATTACCAATTTTATCACGGGCGCAAACATTGCCGTCCGTGTCGTTAAATGTAAACATGGCACCGCTTACGGCTGGCTTTGGCGTGAAGTCAATTCATAGCTACAGGGGTGACACGGGAAGGGTTATTTGTATAGACAGCACTCAAATAGCTACCTTATACAATATTACCAATAATTACCTTGCCAAAACGGGATTGACAGCAACCACGCCAATGGCATTTAGCCCGTTAACAGGGGCAATATCCATACAGGCGGCAGATGCTACACATTCAGGTTACATTACCGCAGCCGATTGGAACAGGATAGGAACCGGTGGCGGTGGAAGTGGCACAAATATTTATAATTCAGACGGCACATTAACAGCAAACAGGACATTAACAAACGGCGGTTATTCGCTTACATTTAGCAATAATTTAACGGTTAACCCGCAAACAGCCCCGTCACGAACAGGGCAAACGATAACTTTCTTAGGTACTTCAATAACGTATGGAAGCGTTGCTTCACCCATAACAAACCGTTTCAGTACATTGGTATCGGCTTATTTGGGTATGATTGAAAACAATCTTGGCGTACCTGGCGCATGTGTCGAGAACAGAAGCCCGTCAAGCGGGGCAACATCTATGCTTGTGACAATGACAAGCGTTCCCGCATACGACATTAACCATCCTATGGTTATTGTTGAACTGGGGCCGAATGACTTTGAGTATAGCAGTACGGGCAATAACCCTACAAATTATAATACCGATTTAACATCATTGTTTACCTATCTGCATACGACAAAAAATTATCCCTATTCAGGTATAAAAGCAACTCAAAACTCTTACATCAAATCTACTGGTTTTGGCATAACAAACGGGTACGGCATTGTGCTTACTACAGCTTTGTACAATTCGTTTAAGGCGGTATCAACATCGGTAACGAGTTCATTAGGCATACAGTTGATTGATGTGAATGCTGGGTTTGCGGCGCATGGTGGCGACTTATTAATAAACACTTTGGACAATGTACACCCTACAAATATAGGCCATAAAGAAGAAGCTGTCGAAATCGAAAACGCTATTGCGCCAAACCAACAATATGGGACTACTAACAATCTTACTGCAAATGGATTGGTGAATTTCTCCAACTTAAACATTGCCAATACTACAGATGTATCATGGGGTTCATTTCCTTTGGCGGTTGATGGTTCGGGAAATGTAGGACAACTTACAGGTATGCCAAATAGTATGATTTACAATGGTATTAACTTGTCGGGGCAATTATTAGATGCTGGGATTATTCAGGTAGGAGGCACTTATACACTTGGTGCTAACGATTGGAATTTGCAGCAAAAAAGCATTATTACGCAAAGCAATTTAGGCTATACGACCTTTATACCAAACACATTAGGAACAGGCGGCAGTTTCGCCACAAGCTACAATTCTACAGGGGCGGCGTTGTTTACCTTTATAAATGGTGCGGGTTCGCCTGCCGTTACCTTATACCAAAATGGTAATATAAATTCAAACGGCACGGCTAATATTGGCGGTGTAGCACTGCCTTACGGCGGTGTAATAAACGAAACGTTAGGAACACAAACAAACGGTCTAAAGTTATTTACAGGAACAGGCACGATACTATACAATGGGCGTTCGTCTTCGGATGGGTATGTCGCTATTCAGACGGCACCGACTACTGATAATACCTATCAGGATGCGGTACGGTTTTTCAATACTGATCATGCTTACTTTGGTAACGGCGGGGTTGATGCGGGGTTTCAGGTTGATGTGGCTGGACAGGCACGGGCGACATCAATCGTAACAGGTTCGGTTGCTTCACCTACGGGTATAACAGTTACCGCCGGGTCATCGGGAAGTATGCCTGCCGGGGGTAAATTCTACAAACTTGTGCCAGTTGACATAAACGGGCATTTAGGGGCTACATCTATAGAGGTGGCCGCAAGCACTACTGGTACTAACGGCAGTGTCTCAGGAACGTTTACATACCCTTTTGGGGCGGCTTTAGTTCGTGTTTATGAGGGCAGTACATCTAACGGCGAAAATCAGTATATTAGCACAACCACAGGTTCGTTCCTTGACACTGGCACTGGTTATACATCTGGTTCGCCATCTGTTGGTAACAGGACGTATTTAGCATCTATGAACAGCAACGGTACGATTACATTAGTGGCTTATACAGTGGCTACATTGCCGTCAAGCCCGTTATACACAGAGGCGGTTGTTACGGATGCTAATAGTCCTGCATTTAATACGGTTGTTAGTGGTGGTGGGGCGTCGACGGTTAAGGTTTTGTTAACAAGTGCGGGATGGGTGGCGCAATAAAGGTTGTAACCCTCACCATCAACGCAATAGTAACGATAGGTCAAGTAATAATGATAGTTTGGTTAATTTTAAAATGATTGAGATATGGAAGCACACATCAAAGAACTGGCAGAAACAATCGAGGCGTTAACGCCAAGTGAATTGACTTCTTTAGCAGAAGCATTAAACGACAAAGTGATTATAAAGCCGTGGCGATATGTATCGGGTGTACATCCTGATACTGGCGGCTGCAACCCTGCTTGCGACAAGGGATATATTTGCGTGAATAACGTTTGTACATGGAACGGCTAATATGCGGGTTGTAATTACTACATTGTTTTTATGCCTATATTTTGTCCTATATTTTTACTACATTTACGAATGGACTAATTATGATAGGTTGAATGACTTTCAGTGTAGATGGTTTTGGCAAATAATAAATTGCGGGTTGTTAATGTTCGCTTTTTTAGATAGGAGGATAAAGATGGTTTATAATACGCATAAACAATTGAATGAGGTTTGTTTTTTCAGCGTTATTGTAAACTTTTTGGTAAATATATTTGGGATGTCAAAAATTATAAATCATCCAGAACCAGTTTTTTATATTTTTAACGGCATTTGTTTTGCATTAACTATTATAATTTTAATTAGCTCAAAAAGACATGGTTTTTTCACAGAATAATACGACAATGGCAATCCCACCTAATCCGAATCAAGAAGGACTGGACTTCACTAAAGTTATTGAATGGTTTATTTCCGTATTAGGGGCTGTTGTTCTCTTATGGAAAGCTATAGATAAGTATTACGAAAATAAGAAAACTGAAAAAGAAGCGTTTATCGCAAACGTAGCGAAGTTGGAAGCTAAAACAGAAGTTGACGCAAATTTAGCGACTATAAAATCAGATGTTACTGAACTTAAATCAGATGTAAAGCACTTGGGCGAACTTATAATGAATCTTTATACCGATAAAAAATAATCTTCACGCCCATATCGGGCTTTAGGTTTATAATCAATTCAGTTAGTTCAAAAGCCTGTTGTTCGCGAGGAATGACAGGCTTTTTTATTTAAAATGATATCCGCTATCAATACAATGCTTTTGATAGTTAAGCACACCAAAGTAAAAATCTTTCCACCCTGCAGCTAAAACTGCGTTATTGATAGCATGGTAAAGGTTTTTATACCTATCATCTAACGAATCAGCGCGTACCATAAAATCACGCTTAGAATTATTTAATCTTTCGTTATCCGATTCAGATTTAATTTGTTTTAGAACTTTTAACCTTTCGGTTATAGCTTCTATTTCTTCTTCTGTTGTCATATCTTTTTTCTCCCCAAACGGGTTTAATGGTTAATATAAATCTTCGCTGATTAAAATTGGATTGCTTTTATCGTGCATATTGTGAATAAGTTGATTAGCAGCTAATGCAATTTGATAACCTTCTTTTCTGTCAACAAATCGGTTTAAATTTGTTATAAACCCCTGTCTGTCTATATCTGTTTTTGAAATCAATTGTTTGATTCGTTCTTCAAGATTTATACTTGTTGCAATTGCCAAAAGCGTTGCATAGCAATTATGATGCCGTCTACCAGTTACAACAAAACCATCAAATATATTATCGGGTTGGTGAGGGTGTTCAATACCATCATTAAAGTGTATCGCTGCGCAAATTATATATTCTTTCATATCCAATAAATCACCGCCCCCACTACAGCCAATATAAACAGTATTGTAAGGACTACGTTAAGTAATGAGGGTTTGTGGTAGTTGGGGTGGGGTTGGTAGTTCATGGTTGAATATTGGGATTATTAGTTTTAAAAACTTTCCTTGTAGTATCAATACGCGCCAAGTGTGCAGGCAACTCTTTTCTTATCGTTTCAAACAAGCTTATTAATCCATCTTCATGTGGCTTTAAATTTGATTGCCCTAATGATTTATAAAAAACTTCTAAAAAGTCTTTTGAACTAAACGTAGTAATTGCTTGTAAGGCTCTTGCCTCTGATTCACTTAATTCTAAGTAAACAGTAAACCCCATTGTTGAATTTGATTTGATGCTCATTTTGTTTCTTTTTTGAGAGTGTCTAACTTACTTATTGCAATTGCTTTTTTGTGTTCGTAAAGGTCAGCCATTGTTTTAACGCCTTTATCATAAAACGGTATAATTTCATGTATATAAACCTTAAACAAGTTACCAATAGCTGATATTAAATGCACTGGCAAACGCTGTTTACCTAACTCGATATTGTTAATTGATACCCTGCTTACATTTAGTAAGTACGCCAAATCATCCTGCGTTAACCCGGCTTCTTTTCTAAATTGTCGAATATTAGCACCAACCAATTGGTAAAAGTTTTGTTCGTTAGTAAGTTTTACTATTTGTGTTTCTGTTAACTCCATAAGACAAAATTATAAATAAAATGTAACATTGTCAACTTTTATTTCTTTTTACAGTTTTATTTTTGTTACTTTGTGGGGTAAAAAAAGGAAAGATGAAAGATGAAATAACGCAAATTGAATATATAAGAATCGGTAATCCTGTAAAATTAAGGGTATCTAATGATGCTGGTATTTATACAATACGGGCTATTGACGGTATAAATCATAAAGTAATGCTCGACGGCGTTCGAAGCGATAAGTGGTATCCTATTGAAAAAATAAGGGCAATTCGCTTTGATGAATCCATTATTAAAAGAATACCACTTTTTGAAAAAAATGGTAGCAATGTTTATATATGCTATATAAAGGTAAACAATAGCACATTTAGGTCTGGCATATTGTTTTATTGTATTCCTGAATCAAATTATACAGAGGTTTTTACAGATACAGACCCTAAAATGGTATTTAGATATTGGCACGACATTATTAATTATGTAGCTTGCATTGATACTCATATTGATTTAATGGAAGAGCAAGGATTAATCACAGCATAATACCCCCTCCACCGTTAAATAAAAAAATTGAATTATGAAAACAGAAAAAGAAATAAAAGATAGCCTTGAAAAAGTAAAAGTTGCAATGTCGAAGAAATTCGATACGGCTATCAATGAGTTTGAAGCAGAAGAATACGACAGTTGTTTAGAAACGCTATTTACTTTGACCGTTAATATCGCGGCACTTGAAGCAGGTACGCGTTTATTTGATTAACCCCCAAAAAAAGCAGACTAAAAACATAAGATAATGGCATTACCAATACAAGCTACGCCGGTACTATATGGTGAAGCGTCTAAAAGATTTAATAGGCTAATTAAGAAAAATGAAAAAAACCGCGCTTCTCCTGAATATATTGCTTATATAAAAGATTTAGCAGAAAAAATACTTAAAAAATCAAAGTTATGAAAACAAGCGAAAACGGGTTAAAAATAATTAAGCAATTCGAGGGATTGCGATTGACGGCGTATAGGGACGTTGCTGGGATATGGACTATTGGCTACGGATCGTGCTATCTTGCAAATGGAAAGCATGTACAGGCTGGTGACAAATTATCTGATGAGTCACAGGCAGACTTATTGATACGTCAAACTTTAGGCCAATACGAAGACGCTGTAAACCATGATGTGCACATCACATTAAATCAAAACCAATTTGACGCTTTGGTATCGTTTACTTACAATGAGGGAACCGGGGCACTGTATGGTAGCACCTTATTGAAATTGTTAAACCAGGGGGATTATAAAGGTGCAGCTTCACACTTCGCAGACTGGAATAAGGTAACTATTGATGGCAAGCATGTGGTTAATGAGGACTTAACAGAACGTAGGGCAGAAGAAGCTAAACTATTTTTATCATGACCCCAACCCCAAAACAAGTATCCGATTTCGCCAAATCGTACGAGCGGTTGTACATCGCCAATAGCCAGTTAGAAGCGGCTGTTAAGGTGTTGAGGGAGGAGAATGAGAAACTACGGGAAGAGTTGAAATTAGCGTATGGAAAACCGATACAAAGTCCGTATGAACTTAAAGAACCGAATATATGAAAGTGGTAAGCATAGCACATATAAAAGCATTAAAACAACAATTAGCTGAAATAAATCGGTAACTATATACCAGTTGGGACAAAGATAAGCATCCCTTACAATTTGTCAAGCAAACTGTACATTTAAATTAAAAATACGTATATTTGTGAAATAAATGGGGGTGTCCATCGCCCCCATCCTTTTAAAGATTAGTCAGCTTAAGCTAAACCAAAACCCACATTGGGAAAGGTCTACTTTTTGCTCTGATTATTGTACCATCAGGCAGGGTACGAGTCCACCTGAAGATCAGAGTATGCAGCCGACCATTGATCATCTTTGTCAAGGCACTATACCTCCTTTCTACCAGTTCTTTTAGGTCGACCTGAAACAAAAGACCGCAAGGCAGGACAAAAAAAATCCCGTAGCCTTGCAACTACGGGAAGTACGCTTTAGTATTATTCTCCTCTATATCTCGTACATATAGAGGCGAGGCACAATACCTTAAAGATGATCAATTATGCAATTATAAATATTGCGTTTATAATATACAACTTGTTTGAAAATAAATCTCATAATGAATTGAATATGACAGTAATTAATATACATTTGCGTATATTAGGCTATGTTTACGTGTAAATTACAGATAGAGGGATTATATAGGAAATTGTCTTTGGAAGATGGATTAAACTTCAAAGACCTGACCGAACTTTTTCAAAAACTTTCTAAATGCTTAGGAAAAGAAGCAAACAAATTTACATTAACCCATATTGAAAATACTTCTTATTCACCTCTATTAGAAACAGATGATCTCGAAGTTGTTAATAGTTTTAATGTTATACATGAATATATTTCGGCAACCGAAGTTGAAAGATTATCAAAAGAACAACAGGATTATGCAAGGGCGCTTAATAAAATACTATTTGCTAATAATCTCTACCTGACAACCCACAATTCAAATGATGAGACGAGCTTCAAATTAACTGGTTTAACAAAATTAGACAGCAAACAATATTACTTTAGTATAACTACACTTTACGGGAAAGTTGTTTCCCTATACGGTAAAAATGAAGACAGGCCATCGATAGCTATTATTACCTCTTCTGGACAAGATTATTATATTAACGTAACCCCGGAACAGGAAAAAGAAGTAAGCCATTTTTATAAGGGTTTAAATTTAAGATTACGGGTTCGGTTAAAAAAAGACATTAAAGACGGCAATGTATTACAATGCAATTTGATCGATTATACAATACCTAACGACCTTACTTTTTTGCAATCTATAGAAAATGTAAGATTAGAATATGGAGATATTTTTAAAAATATATCAGATTCAGCAAAGCACCTAAATGACATAAGAAATAGCTAAAATGGCTAAAAAACCGATACCTGACCTTAAAACCATTTGGGCTTTTTAAATAAAAAGTCGTATATCCTTTGCTTTTTGTACAGTTTGTTGGTAACGAGGTTATTGAAATCGACCCAAAGATTAGGGCTGATTTTAGATTTACAGGACTAAATAATTGTGATTTCATAGATACTAATTTTTATAGATACGGATTTAAATCGGAACAGGTAGCATAACCACCCTTCGGTAATTCAGCCGGGGGATTAGATAGGAAAAAATGAAAATTGAACAAGTAGCAAAAATCTGTCACGAAGCCAACAGGGCATTGTGCGAAACAAATGGTGACAACTCTCAAAAATCATGGGATGAGGCCGAACAATGGCAAAGGGATAGTGCCATTAATGGTGTAAAATTCACACTTGACAACCCTGATGATGGAGAAGATGCACAGCATAATTCATGGATGAAAGAAAAAACAGATGAAGGGTGGGTTTATGGCGAAGTCAAAGATCCAACCGCTAAAACACATCCTTGCATTGTGCCTTACCAACAACTGCCTGCCGAACAACAGGCTAAGGATTATTTGTTTAAAGGTATCGTAAATTCACTTACTAAATTTATTGAATTAGAAACAGCATAACATCGGCGGCTTTTTAACCCGTGCAGATATTTAGGCCGTAAGTCAAGAGACTTGCGGCTTTTTTTATTATGCATAGATTTTGCCATTTTCTATACATTTGATAGTTGGTATGTATGCGTTTTGGCTGTTTTCTATACAAACAAAAAAACCATGCTTTGTGGGCATGGTTTATCAACCGCATAAGGAAATGCGACTTAACTTACTTGGGTGAATATTTTATTTGTTGTTAATATTTTCAATGATTCTGCATTCCAAAGTCTACGAACGCCATTACCGCGCATAGCGACTTTTACATTTTCTTTTCTTAATTTTTGAATCATTGCATCTACCGCATTAGGCGTTCTTTCTAATTCAATAGCTATATCATTAGATGTAGCCTTCTCGTTTCTTCTTCTTAATAAGTATTCAACTTCGCCTTGCGTCCAACAATTATTTGATTTATTAGCTACGTGTCCTTTCCTACGCCGTGCAAGAGGTATACCGTCCTTACGCATGCGCTGAACTTGTTTAAGAATAGAAATTTGAGTAGATTTCAATTGATTGGCAATGTCCAATATGGGAACTTCATTAGCCCATAATTGCATTAATTTAATCAATTCTTCATGTGTCCACCTGTGCCCCTTGTAGTGAGTTGTTTTTTTCATTTTGTCGCATTTTACACCGTCTGAATTAACGGTTACCCAAACTTACAATTTTTATTTCATTACAGCAAAAGAATTGTTAGATTTGGGCTTCCTTAAATTAAACAAAAAATAATTAAACAAAATGGAAAGTCTAAAAACGCTAACAGCGAAATTCAAATTGGTCACAGTAACCAAACACGAAGGGGCAGAAGAACCCAAATTACAACCAGTTCATGGAGATTCAGACGAAAACAAACAATGGAGTAAATGTACACCGGGAGGCGACTTACGGCTGTACATTTCAAATCCTCAATGTTTCGATTTCTTCGACCACGAACATGAGTATTACATGGAATTAAAAAAAGTTCCTAAAGAGGTAAAGTAAAAAATTTGGAGTGCGATTTCAAATACAGGAAGCCATACAGTTGTGAAATTGAATGGCTTTTTTATTTGACATCTTTTACTTAAATTTAGCGGCATGAAAACACTTCGCAAAGTACAAATAGCTCCAGTTTACGTAGATGGATATCTGCCTGAGTTTGAAGAAATGGAAGATAATAAAATTTATATTTCAGAAGAATATCAAACCTCAACACATAAATGCCTTTGTGGATGTGGACTTATAACAATATTGCCATTAAATAATGGCAAAAATACTTTTGGTTGGAATTTAATAAAAGAATCAGACGGCACAATTTCTTTTACCCCTTCTATTTTAAATCCCGAATATTGCATAAATGAAAGTGCTGATAGCACAGATGAATTTGTGCCTACAACTTGGACTAAACATTACGCATCACATCATTATATAATTACCAAAAATATAGCAAATTTTGTATGAAACTTACCGAAATAACCCCCGAAGAAATAGACAAACGCCGTTGCAAGGCTTACAAGTTGCTTTTGCCTTTTCTTTTCCTTTTCTCTCTATGCGGATGGGCGCAAACAATACAGCATCACGATTACAAAACTTATTATAATCCAAAAACGAAAGAGCCAGATTCGGTAAGCTGGACTTTAACGCCGACGATGCTAAACTGCACAACACATTTAGCACGGACTAATAAGTTTACTGCCGATCCGGCAATCCCAAATACAAAGTTTAACAATGACTATGATGGTTCGGGCTACGACCAGGGGCATCAATTCCCGGCACAGGATGCAAGTTGTAATTCAACCGACGAAACAGAATGCTTCTATTTTACAAATATGGTGCCTCAAAAGCCCAATTTAAACAGAATAACATGGAAAGCATTAGAGGTGTACACCCGAAATATAGCCAAAACACAAACTGTAAAAGTTGTTTGCGGGGTATCTGGTACTTTTGGCACAATTGGCAATGACAAAATTAACATTCCTAAATATTGTTGGAAAAGATTAGTGTATGCTGGCAAAACAGAATATTACATCATGCCTAATACCGATACGGTAAAGAACCATGTTTTTACGTTTTATAAGTCTAAAAAATAACCGTAGCATCCCATTTAATTGTAAGTAATTAATTATTACCTTTATAGAAAAAAACAACATGAAGACTTCCGACTTTTTAAGTTTAAATTGGACAGACATAGGCAAAGGGCTGTTAGTCGCTATTGCAAGTTCTGTAGTATCTGTGATTATGGCTTCAATTAACGCTGGAGATTTTAATTTTACATGGCCTGCAATATGGCACGGGGCGGTTGTTGGCTTTGTTGGCTACATTTCGAAAAACTTTTTTACCCCGCAAACCATTGTTACCAAAGCAGATGTTAACACACCCGTAAAGTAAAATGAAAAAATCAAAGATACTTTTAAGCCTGTTCATAGTAACGGGCTTTTTAATTAGCTGCAACGTAAAAAAGCGTGAAGTTGAAAAGATGCAGTTATATGCGGTTAAATACCCACCTGAATTTAAGATACTTGCTAACACCTTAGCTCCCTGCTTTACAGGACAGGCCAAATCCGACACGGTCATCAAGGTAGTTAACCAACAACTCCCCGGCGATACGATAACCAATGAAGTTACCCGTCACGATACCGTATTTGCGACACGTACGATTACTAAGCCCGGCGCAATTCAGACACGTACCGTTACCATAATTGATACCGTTCAAAATGATAGGGAAATTGGGGCTTTACAGGCGACTTTGGGGAGTGTACAGTCTTCATTAGTATTGGCGCAAGATAGTGTGTCCAAAGCGGTAATTAAGCAAAAAACGGCTGAATCAGCGTCAACTAAATGGCTATTATGGTTTTTGGGTGCCTGTACCGTTATTACTGTGTTCGTGAGTGTCAAAGTTTACTCTTTCTTTGCTGGCGGTGAGGTTAGTGGGATTGTGAAGCGGATAGTTTGAGGCTACCCGCTAACAGCAATCCTCACCCATTCCTTAGCTATAAGGTCTTCAACGGATAGGGTGATATTTATTCCGATGGTATCCTCCCTGGTGCAGTTAAAGAGGTATCTCCGGGCAAGCCTTCGATGGTGTCGGTGGAATAGCCAAATTCGACAGGTACTACATAATACCAGTAACAGCATTTCCAACGTAAGTCCTCTGCGCCATAAAGAACGGTATTAAACGACATTTCTGGAAACCTAAGTTCATCCTTTAATAATATATTAGGGCTATAGTAAAATTCACCAAGTATATTATTTACAGAGTGCGTGGTGTCCACATGCACCCCAGTCGTCGTTGTGTAACCACTGCCTACATCAATGATATCATGTTGCTTTGGGGCTTTGGGTGCCTCATACTTTCCCCATTTCAAGCAAATTACAATTGCCGCTAACATCATGGCTATTGCGAGGATCGTTAGGTAGGGGCTGGTGCGGTCGGTGGGTTGTGGGATCATAACTGTATTAAATTACATTGTTCAAAAAATGCCGAAGAATTATCTTCAAACGAGACTTCTATAATGCCGTTTTCCAATATTTCACTTACTAATCCAGTACATTCGTGGTACATACTTAGCGGATCGTCTATTTCTACGGGTTCAGTTATCTTATAATTAATCATTTTCTTTCCTCCTATTTTATGGCTTTTGAAAGGGCTGATTTGGCTTTATTGATTGCATCAATATCGTTTTCGTCGTAACTATTTAGGCTGTTCAGTAGTTCTTCCAACGCTTCGTAAAGGTCAGGCGCTGCGGCCCATAATTTTGCGTTTGCTAACCCTTCAATATCGGGAATTGATTTACCATGACTATCGTGTTTTATATCCATAATAAATGACTGGCCTATCGATCCTGATTTTCCTTCTTTTAAAATATGCAACCCGTGATTTTTTAGTGTCCCTTTTG
>CAIPPE010000041.1 GCA_903866825.1 uncultured Methylococcaceae bacterium | reverse complement strand
GTAACGTCAATCTCGCCCCTCACCCTCAAAATACTGCCGTTCGCGGAAGTCGTGTCCTGGATTATGCTTGACTGCTCCGTCGTATGGTATGCGTCAGTTGAAGCCGCAAAACAATTACACGATATAATTGCAAGCAAGGAAAAAACTGTCAGAATTAATGTTTTCATTTCATACCTCTCAATAAAGCAATAACGATTTTATGCCACTGGCTGTTTGTATTCTTATTTTGGATGCGTATGTATCATTGGTTGCTACTAACAGTACACCGTAAATAGTGCCTGCTTTCATTATTCGCAAAGGCGAACTCAATGTACCCGAAGGTTCGCAAGCAATCGCTTTATTGGTTGAACCATCGTATATTCGTATTCCGATATCGATCTGCGCTACAGCGAATGTTACGCTTATTGTATGAGCAGCACTTACACTCGTAAACGTATAGGAAAATGTCGTATTCCCTGCCGGAACTGATACAGGCGATCCGTCTACTAAAACAGTATCTA
This sequence comes from uncultured Methylococcaceae bacterium, assembly GCA_903866825.1. Lineage (GTDB taxonomy): Bacteria > Pseudomonadota > Gammaproteobacteria > Methylococcales > Methylomonadaceae > Methylobacter_C. The sequence goes on along the minus strand of CAIPPE010000041.1, from coordinate 1,511 downwards.
TTTTGTAATGTCTATTTGCCGCAATATCGAATGTCTGATTACTTCCGTAATTTACAGATTGAGCACCTAGCGGCGTTATCGATCCATTGGCTCCGGTAGACGATGTAACCGTATATGAGTTGATAGCGAATACTGCTGTAATAGTGTCGCTTGCTGTTATATTCGTATCTGTGCGCGTTGGGTTAGTTCCAACATCGCCAAATAAATTAGAAACCCATTTTACAAAATGATAGCCCGTGTTTGGAACTGCAGTTACTGCCGTGCAATTTCCGCCCCAATAAGATGGGCTTTGCGGATTGCTTCCCGATATAGAACCGTGCGCTCCCCCAGAATACGTTATAACTGGTGTTGAAATAAACGTAATTACAATATTACTTGTAGGCGTAACAGATGTGTTCGGTACATTTAATCCGGTAAGAGTTTGATTAACATAATCAATTTCAAAAAAAGCTACGCATTTACCGCTATCGGCAACTGTGTATATATTAAGCGACGTGTTATAGGTTATACCTACTCCTGGAATTCGGCTACTTTGCCAAGAGCCACCATCGACAGAATAATATACTGTCCCGTTACTTCCGTCTCCAGATTGTACAGTTAATGTTATATTATGACTCACATTGATCTCCCATTATAAATCAGTTCTAAGCCACATTCTGCCTGTGCTCGGTGAAGATGGATCTGCGGTGCAGTTCTCAATATAAGGCCCAATATACTGCCAGTTGCTATCGGATACTATATCTGACGGCAATGCGTTGTTGAGATTGCTATTCGCCAGAGATACGTATATCCCATAGCCCCCTGTTGCTTTTACAATGTCATTTTGGTCGTAACTTATACCAGCTTCCCATTTACTTATACCTGCCTGGGAGTTGCCCGATAACCAAGCTATCCAGTCGCCAATTGCATTAAAAAGCCAATTCCAATGGTCTGCCGCTGGCTTTTCGTTGTCTAAATATCCCGCCGCCTTTTTCGTTGACCCTGGGTCTGTCTTTAACGCTCCGCCGCCTGTTGCCCACGTAATGTCGCTTGTTGGTTTTACCATTGTCATTCTCCCTTAATAAAGATACCCAAGTTTGCCGCCCGAAGTCGGGTCTGCAATACTGGAAAAGCCTTCGCCGGTTCCTATTAAATCGCCGTCGGTTGAAAGTCCGAAAGTGAAGGGGTTTGTCGGGTCTACAAAACTCACAAAACAAAAATCAACTCCGCCCTGTTTTGCCACCTGAATAGCCTGTTTTAAAAAACTGATTGTAAGTGGGTCTGTCAAAGCTATGTCAATGTGTACCTGAAATCCGGCGGGATAAACCTCTCTAATTTGTACTGTCGGAGAATTGGTTAAATACTTAACGACGTTTATTAATTGCTCCGTTAGTCCTTGACTACGGTTTATTGCAACTCTCATTTTGAGTAAAAGTCGATAGTAGTCATCTGCGTAGCCGTACCTTGCCTGCCCTACGATTTTTCCTATTCCGTCAAGTTGTACGCCCGTCATTGAATCTATGTCAAGCCGG
>CAIPPE010000040.1 GCA_903866825.1 uncultured Methylococcaceae bacterium | reverse complement strand
GGCCTGTTTCGGCCTATCTTTTCACCCACTGATTTTATTCAGATTAAAGGCCGTGGCACCCGTAAACATAACTTTTTAGCACAACTGTTTGATGAGGCGCTTAAAGACTTCATCACTCAGCCACAGAAGACCGCGTTTAAGTTATTCGATTTCTTCGCTAACTGTGAATACTTTGAAGAAACCTTTAATTACGATGAAGTCCTGGAACTCCCAAAAGGTCAGGGTAAAGCAGACGGCGGTGGCACTACATCGCCACCCGGTAAACCCTACAATCATTTAGGTGCTGATATCCTGGGCTCGATTAAACAGGAAGCGGTGGGTTATGAGGGGATGAAAATAGATCGCATGTTCTATCAACGCTTTGAAGACACTATTCGTGAAAATAAAGCCATTGTCGAAGCCATAGAAGCGGGGCAATGGGATCGGGTCATTGATTATGTGAATCAGGAAATCTTCGATCAGCCCAATGAGTTTTATACCCTTGAGAAACTGCGTAAAGCCGCCGCTGTTGATCGGCGCTTAAGTTTACGGGAGATTCTGGAGAAAATATTTGGCCTGATCCCGCACTTTAAATCCAAAGATGAACTGCTGGAAGAGGAGTTCTCAAAGTTTGTCGCCGACTATAAACCTGAGCAAGCAGACACGATTCCGGCACTGAAGAACTTTTTTAAAGCTTATGCCAGTAACACTCAAATTCGTACCATCATAGAAAACAAAGAATACACCGACCTTGCCACCAATCCGATTTTTACCACCCGTGATCTAAGAGCCGTGCCGGAAGATTACCGCACCCTGATTCCCAATTACATCAAGGACTATGTATCCTTGAGCCAATTCGTTAATTAACATAACCCCATGCTAGACACCACCACCAAACGCCGTATCGATAATGCCCGTGACATTCTGGTTGGCAAAGTGCCAGACCCTAAATCTCAGGTCGAACAAATCACCATCGCCCTGATTTATAAATTTATGGATGACATGGATGCCGAAGCGGAAGACTTAGGCGGCAAACGTAAATTCTTTACCGGCGACTTTGCCCGTTATGGCTGGTCTAAATTAATGAGTGCCGGTATTGGCGGTCATGAACTGATAGGGCTGTACAGCGAAGGCATTGCTACCATGCCCCAGAACACGGGTATTCCACCGCTGTTTCGGGACATCTTTAAAAATGCCTATCTGCCGTACCGTGATCCCGAAACCCTAAAAAGCTTTCTGAAAATTATTGATGAATTTAGCTACGATCATTCAGAACGCTTAGGCGATGCTTATGAATATCTGCTCTCGGTGCTGGGTAGCCAAGGGGATGCCGGACAGTTTCGGACACCCCGCCATATCATTGACTTTATAGTGGATATTTTAAACCCCCAAAAGCATGAAACGATGGGTGATACTGCGTGTGGTACCGCTGGCTTTTTAATCTCTGCTTACAAACACGTCCTTAAACACCATTCCAGTGATTACCAGCCTAAACCCAACACGGTTGAGGCGGCTAAGGATGTACCTTTAGAGTTAGTGACGGTAGACAGTCCTCTGCATTACAAAGGCGATTTACTGACACCGGATGAACGTAAACGCCTGGCAGAAAATATCAAAGGCTACGATATTTCACCGGATATGGTGCGGATGTCGTTAGTGAATCTGTATCTACATGGCTTTAATGATCCACACATAGTTGAGTATGACACGCTGACCAGTGAAGCGCGTTGGGATGAATATTTTGATGTCATCTTTGCCAATCCGCCGTTTATGTCACCTAAAGGCGGTATCAAACCGCACAAGCGTTTTTCTATTCAGGCTAAACGCAGTGAAGTGTTGTTTGTCGATTACATCGCCGAACATTTAACGCCCACCGGACGGGCTGGGATTATTGTGCCCGAAGGGATTATCTTTCAGAGTCAGGCCGCTTATAAAGCCTTACGGAAAATGCTGGTGGATACGGCATTGGTGGCGGTTATTTCTTTACCGGCGGGGGTGTTTCAACCGTATTCTGGGGTAAAGACCTCGATATTAATCCTGGATAAAACTTTGGTTAAGCACAGTGACAGTGTGGCCTTTTTTAAGATTGAGAATGATGGCTTTGGGTTGGGTGCTCAACG
>CAIPPE010000039.1 GCA_903866825.1 uncultured Methylococcaceae bacterium | reverse complement strand
TCATGCTCTATCAACATGGCATCAACTAAAGTCGTTTGTTGCAAGTTTTTCCACGCCATTTTACTTACCAGATGAAGATAATTTTCTTGTAGTATTATCTCATTTTTACAGCGATTTTATTAGTTTCGTGCAAAGGTCTCATATTCATCAAAAAAATTGTCTTCTTGGTCAAGCATCAATCAACACTCCGTTCAAGGTGTAATCGTTCAGAAAGGAATAACCCGAAACTGGGGAACGAATCCAGCTTGTTAGCCGCTAAGCCTATCGGGTTAATTGATTATATCAGGGGTATTAGCGATATATATCTTTACGGTGTCCGATCTCGATTATTAAAACAATGAGTTCACCGTCTTTAATATGGCAAATTAGCCGATAATCACCAACACGATAGCGCCAATAACTAGCAAGCTTACCTTGTAAGGCTTTACCTGTGGCGCGTGGGTTGTCTGAGTTTTGTACTCTTTCAACTAAAAACGTTGTTATTCTTTGTTGAAGTTGCTTATTAAGCTTCTTTAATTCCCGTATTGCATCGTCTGAAAACTCAACTACCCAAACCAAGCTCTTTCACCACGTCATTAAGTTTGTGTGTAATAGCACCATTATCAATATGACGTTGATAGGCTTTATCTGCTAAACGTGCATCCTGATAATCTTCTAAACATTCAATCAATAGTCTATTGGCTAATTGCGCCAAAGAGATATGCTCGTTTTCTGCTATCTCAGTAAGCAAGGCGGTTGTTTCGTTGTCTAATTCTAATGTTATCATCGTTCACAATCCTTTTTTATACTTTATTAATTCTTATTATACTTCGGTGAATTATTTACCCAATCTTTTTAAACTCGATCACTTGGGCGCCGTTCTTAAGCTTATCTAAGTAATCAGCCCATGACTGCATCATCCTTCGGCGCTCCTCTAAATATTGCGCTCTGTTATAAGCGGCCCTCACCTGATCGCGTGGTGAATGGGCTAACTGTCTTTCTATGGCGTCCGGACTCCAACCTTGCTCATTTAATAACGTGGATGCTGTTGTTCTAAATCCGTGGGCGGTCATTATGTCTGAATCATAACCCAATGACTTAAGAGCTGTTCTTATGGTGTTGTCAGACATTGGGCGCCCATCACCACGGCTAGAAGGAAAAACATATTTACCTGATCCAGTCAGTGGCTTGATTTCATTTAATATGGCGATAGCTTGCGTTGATAAAGGTACGATGTGATAGAAGTCTGTTTTCGATACATAAGGGCGCCATTCCTTAGCCTCCAAGTCTATATCAGCCCATAATAATTGACGTATCTCTCCAGGTCTTTGGAATAATAATGGCGATATTCTGAAAGCCCTCTCAACCACAAAAGTTCCTTTGTAATTCTCTATATCCCTTAGAAGCTGCCCTACTTGGTGAGGGTCTATTATGGCCGCTCTATGGTTTGGCTTCTGTGCGGGTATCTGTTTTGCTACGGGTTGCGCGGGGTCGTAGTCAGTGAAATTATGGACAATCGCATAAGAGAAAACGCTGCTAATTTCAGCATGTAGCCGGTGCGCGGTTTCAAGTTGCATTTTATCGATCAAAGGCTTTAGCGCTGCCAATACATCGGATGATTTAACCCGATTGATAGGAATATCGCCAAGAATGGGGAACGCTAAACGCTCGAACCTTGATTTTTTCTTAATATGTGTAGTAGGTCTGGTTAGATGCTCTATTGATCCTAGCCATTGTCCGGTTAAATCTGCAAAGCTGTTGATTATGGGCAAGCCAGCATCACGGCGGCTTTCATTTTCTAAGTTAATTTCCTTAACTGCTTTTTCTTATTTGCGTAGGTCACTTGGATTAATTCCATTGCTTATTTTTGTTCGGGCTTCCTCTGCTTTGCGTCTTGCATCCGCTAAGCCGGTAGCGGGATAAACGCCAAGTGATAGCGTCTTACGATTTCCTGAAAAGGTGTAATCAAACCGCCACCATTTAGCGCCATTGATTTTGATAAGAATATAAAGCCCTTCACCATCACTAAGCCGGTAATCCTTATTAGTGGACTTGGCATTGCGCACGGCAACATCTTTTAATAATTCTTTAGCCATTTGCAGTAATTCCCCTTAAATTTGCAGTAACTTTTTTTACTGATTTAAAGCTACTGTAAATGTTACTGCTTACTAGGTCAAATGTTACTGTATTTCGTTATATCTCGTTGGACAATAAAAAAGCCCACAAGTCAGGTAACTTGCAGGCTTCTATACTTCTTTGGACCTCTTTAAACCCTTATTTGGTACCGACGGCCGGATTTGAACCGGCACAACTTGCGTCACCACCCCCTCAAGATGGCGTGTCTACCAATTCCACCACGCCGGCATAAACTCTTACTAAATTGGTATCCAACTCCAATAAAGACTTACTTACCTTCACCTATCGTCTTCAACTGTTCAGGTTTAGGCACTTCTGTATTTTTAATCTCTGCACTAGGCACAGGAGCATCTACTTTAACTTCAGGCGTTAACTTAGCCTCAGGAACCGAAGGCACCTCGGCTTGTGAAGCTGCTTGTTTTGGTGCATCAACTTCTGTAACACTTTCGCTCTCACTACTACCTGTAATAAGATCAAATGCAGCACCCTTGTGTCCATTAATGACTGCAAGTCCTAAACTCGTTATAAAAAACAATGTCGCCAGAATAGCAGTCGCACGAGACAAAAATGAAGCAGCTCCCTGGGCACCAAAAACAGAGCCTGCAGAGCCTGTACCAAAAGCGGCGCCTGCATCTGCGCCTTTACCTTGCTGCATTAATATTAAACCAATAATACCTAAACCCAGCAACACATGAATAACGATAATTACCTGATACATGAAAGTCTAAACTGCTCTAAATCGAATTAAAAATCTTTAAAAAGGATTCCGCATCCAAGGAAGCCCCACCTATTAAGCCACCATCAATGTCAGGCATGGCAAATAAACCTTTTGCATTGTCCGGCTTAGCACTACCGCCGTATAAAATTTGTATTTTATCAGCAATCGTCTGATCTTTTGCTGCAATGTATTGACGAATATAATAATGAACTTCTTGCGCTTGATCATCGGTTGCAGTTTTTCCAGTGCCAATAGCCCAAACTGGCTCATAAGCAATAACAGCCGCGTCAAAAGCAGCAATGCCAACTAAATCAATAACAGCATCCAATTGCTCATTAATGACCGCAAAAGTTTTATCCTGCTCACGTTCTTCAAGAGTTTCACCCACGCACAGAATCGGAACAATGCCCTGCGCCTGCGCCTGCTTAAAACGGGCAGCAACAGAGGCATCTGTATCGCCATAATAGCTACGTCTTTCAGAGTGACCTACCAACGCATAGGTAATACCGATTTCTTTCAACATAGATGCTGAAATTTCACCTGTATAAGCACCTGAAGCTTGATCAGCAACATTTTGTGAGCCTAATGCTAATGCAGTACCTTTTACCACTTCAGCGATATAGGGCAAATAGACGTAAGGCGCACAGACAGCGATGTCTGCATGATCTGAACTTAAGCCTGCAACAATACCTTTTGCAAGCGATTCAGAACTCGCACGAGTTCCATTCATTTTCCAATTTCCGACTACCAGAGACCGACGCATTAACATTACTCCCACTTAGAATCAAACCGCTTATGATATAGGCTAATAACCCATAATTCAAGCAACTATTAATTTCTTAACAACTTCAGCCAATTCCTGAGCTAAATTATTAACCAGACTTTCTGACTCACCCTCAACCATTACGCGGATCAGAGGCTCTGTTCCTGAGGCTCTTAGCAAGACACGCCCTTTATCACCTAATTTATTTTCTACGGCAGACACTGCTTTTTGTAGCACAATATCGTTATCAATATCGATAGCCCTGCCCGTCTTTATATTAATCAACACTTGTGGATATTTTTGCATGCCAGACTTCAACTCTGACAAGCTTTTACCCGTATCATGCATCTCCGCCATGACTTGTAATGCAGCGATGATTCCATCACCCGTTGTCGTTTTATCCAAACAGATAATATGCCCTGAACCTTCTCCTCCTAACAAACTGTTATGTTCAGTCATCATTTCTAAAACATAACGATCACCTACTCTCGCTCTTAACAGACTTACGCCTAATCTATTCAGACCATGCTCCATGCCCAAGTTAGTCATTAATGTACCAACAACCGGCCCTGATAACTGCCCATCGCTTAATCTTGATTTTGCAATGACAAAAAGAAGTTCATCTCCATCAACAATTTCGCCCTTATGATCTACCATAATTAAGCGATCGCCGTCACCATCCAAAGCAATACCAATATCAGCCTGATTAGCTAATACTGCGGCAACTAATTTTTGAGGCTTTGTCGCCCCACACTCATCATTTATATTAAGTCCGTTAGGTTCTGCTCCAATAACAATAACCTCCGCACCTACTTCACTAAACACATGCGGGGCAATATGATAGGTCGCACCATTGGCACAATCCACAACCACCTTCATACCACTAAAATCAAATCGAGTCGGAATACTCGCCTTGCAAAACTCAATATAACGACCCGAGGCATCAACCAGTCTCTTTGCTTTACCAAGACTAGAAGACTCTACAGTTGTCATAGGAGAGTCGATATAATATTCAATTTTTTCTTCAATATCATCAGGCAATTTGGTACCTTGCACTGAGAAAAACTTCACACCATTATCATAATAAGGATTATGTGACGCACTAATTACAATCCCTGCTTTTGCTCTTAACGTTCGCGTCAAATATGCAACCCCAGGCGTTGGTGTTGGCCCTAATAAACGGGTATCTACACCCGCAGCAGACAAGCCCGCCTCCAAAGCAGACTCAAACATATAACCTGAAATACGCGTATCCTTACCCACAAGAACAAATCCATGCCCTTCACTGGCAAAAACCCTCCCTGCTGCCCAACCAAGTTTCAAAAAGAAATCTGCTGTAATTGGAGACTCTCCAACCTTGCCCCTTATACCATCTGTACCAAAATATTTTCTTTCCATAACTATAAAGTTCGCCATTCTAAAAATATAGAGACCGGCTCTATAAGAATACCAATCAAAACTTACTATATCTAAGCTTCAACACAATAAAAAAAGGAGAGGCAGCAGGCCTCTCCTTTTTATTGTCAAAACAAACTAATTTTGTTCTGCAGTGTGTCCAATAGCTTTATCGTTTTGTTTCTCATCAAACCCTTTTATTTCATCAACCTTAATATCACCACGAGGAGGCTTATCATCCCAACCTTGAGGATCTCTGACCGGTTTACGAGCCATTAAATCATCTATTTGAAATTTATCAATCGTTTCATATTTCATTAATGCAGCAGCCATTGCATGCAAAATATCAATATTTTCTTTTAATATTCGCTCAGCCCGCTCATAGTTTCTATCGATAAACGAACGAATTTCTTCATCGATAGTATGCGATGTTTCTTCAGCAACGGTTTTATGCTGCGTTACAGAACGACCTAGAAAAACCTCACCTTCTTCTTCACTATAAGACAAAGGACCTAAACGTTGAGATAGACCCCACTTGGTCACCATATTTCTGGCTAGTTCAGTCGCTCTTTCAATATCGTTAGAAGCCCCTGTACTCACCTGTTCCCAACCGAATACGACTTCTTCTGCAATACGTCCACCATACAAACTGGAAATCATACTGTCCAGCTTTTGTTTACTGGCGCTGTACTGGTCTCTTTCTGGCAGAAACATAGTGACACCTAAAGCCCGACCTCTCGGCATGATACTGACTTTATAAACCGGGTCGTGCTCAGGGACTAATTTACCAACAATTGCATGTCCAGCTTCATGATAGGCTGTCATTTTCTTTTCTTTTTCATCCATGACCATCGTGTGGCGCTCAGCACCCATAATCAACTTGTCTTTAGCTTTTTCCAGATCAGCCATGTTGACTACGCGCTTATTCATTCTGGCAGCAAATAAAGCCGCCTCATTTATCAAGTTTGCCAAATCAGCACCCGAGAAGCCTGGAGTACCTTGGGCAATATATTTAACTTCAACATCATTATCAGAAGGCACTTTCTTCATGTGCACATTCAGAATTTGCTCACGGCCTCTTACATCTGGCAAACCTACGGTTACCTGACGATCAAATCGACCTGGACGTAATAACGCCTTATCCAAAACATCAGGACGGTTAGTTGCAGCAATAACAATTATACCTTCATTACCTTCAAAACCATCCATTTCAACCAGTAACTGGTTTAAGGTTTGTTCACGCTCATCATTACCTCCGCCTAAACCAGCTCCACGTTGCCGACCTACTGCGTCAATTTCATCAATGAAAATAATACAGGGCGCGTGTTTCTTGGCTTGTTCAAACATGTCACGGACACGAGAAGCACCCACACCCACAAACATTTCAACAAAGTCAGAGCCAGAAATAGTAAAGAATGGAACTTTAGCTTCACCCGCAATCGCTCTCGCTAACAAAGTCTTACCGGTTCCTGGAGGACCTATCATTAAAGCACCACGCGGAATCTTTCCACCTAAGCGTTGATACTTTGCCGGATCCCTAAGAAAGTCAACCATCTCAACGACTTCTTCTTTGGCTTCATCACAGCCTGCCACATCAGCAAAGGTGACTTTAATCTGATCTTCTTCCAGCATACGGGCTTTGCTTTTACCAAAGCTCATTGCTCCTCGACCACCCGCACCACCACCTTGCATCTGTCTCATAAAGAAGACCCAGACACCAATCAATAACAACATCGGTCCAAAAGAAACCAATAACTGCATCAACAATGAAGGCTGTTCAGGTGGAACCGCTTTGATATCAACATTATTTGCTAACAAATCATCAATTAAATGTGCATCATTTGGCGCATAAGTCCTAAAGACCTGGCCATTTTGGGTTTTACCCTTAATAATGTGCTCATCAATCATTACCTGTTGAACCTGACCCGCCTTCACTGACTCAATGAATTGCGAATATGATAATGATGAATCGATTCTTTCTCCTTGTGAGCCAAAATTGTTAAACAGAGCCATCAACACCACAGCGATGACCACCCACAGGATTATATTTTTTACCATATCATTCACAAACACACCCTAGCCCGGAACGGCTGTCGGTTTAAAAAACTAATTAATTATATCAGGAGTCAACTGCCTGATCGTTGTTATTTCTCTTGAATTTAGCTTAAAGTCAGGCAAAATTCTCGCTTCGCAGATATAAGGGTAACATTCTATGATTTAAACCCTTTAGCCAAAATATAAACTTCATTGCTGCGTGGCCTTGATGCTTTCGGCTTTCTGATAACTACTTTTGAAAAACTTTGCTGTACATCCTGATAAAAAGCTTCAAAACCTTCGCCATGAAACAATTTGACCAAAAAACAACCGTCTTTATTTAGAACGGTTCTGGCTGTCTCTAAAGCCAGCTCCCCTAAATATATGGCGCGAGGCATATCAACGCCTTTATTACCACTCATATTAGGCGCCATGTCCGACATGACCAATGTAACAGGTGCCCCCGCTAAAGCAACCTGAAGCTGTTCAAATACTGAATCCTCCCGGAAGTCACCCTGAATAAAGTCGACCCCGTCCAATGCATCCATGGGTAAAATATCCAGCGCAATCAGCTTGTTTTTTTTACCCATCAATTGCCTCGCATACTGAGACCATCCCCCAGGAGCCGCGCCCAGATCAACAATATTCATTCCGGGTTTAATGAGCTGATCTTTTTCCTGAATTTCCTTTAGCTTAAAAACAGCTCGTGACCGATACCCCTGGGCTTGAGCCATTTTGACATATTCATCTTCAAAATGTTCCGTCATCCAGCGACTACTGCTTTTACTTCGGGCCATAATATGTTGTATAGTGCATGGTAAATTTTTGATTTAGGACTAATGAGTGAACACTGTAGACAAGAAAAAACTCCGAGCTGAGGCTCATACTTTAAAACCCGTCGTTATGATTGGACAATCAGGTCTTACTGACGCTGTACTTGCGGAACTAGAAATTGCACTAAACTCACATGAGTTACTTAAAGTAAGGATACGAGCAGAACGCGATGAACGAAAGTTAATTATTGGGCAAATGTGTACTGAAGTTGGCGCAGAACTCATTCAAACTATTGGTCAGATCGCAGTTATTTATAGATTAAACCCTAATAAATAAGCCCTCACAAGGCGAAAGAACAATATAGATCTTTCGCCTTTATCAATGACTTAATTAAATATATTTAATTGAAATAATTTCATAATCGACATCACCACCGGGCGCCTTTACCGTCACAACATCTTCTACTTCTTTTCCTATCAGAGCCCGTGCAATGGGTGATCCGATTGAAATACGACCCTCTTTAATATTAGCCTCGTCTTCACCAACAATCTGATAAGTGACTTTTTTCTCGGCCTCGATATCCTCTATCTCAACCGTTGCCCCAAAAACTACCCGTCCATTAGCATCAACTTTAGTGACATCGATGATTTGTGCATTAGATAACTTCCCTTCAATTTCTGCAATGCGACCTTCTGCAAAACTTTGTTGCTCCTTTGCTGCATGATATTCAGCATTTTCCTTTAAATCACCGTGCGCACGAGCTGTGGCAATAGACGCGATAATACGTGGACGTACAACGGACTTTAACTCATCCAACTCTACACGCAGTTTCTCAGCGCCTTTAACAGTGAGTGGTACTTTTATCATTTTCTATAAACTCCATTAATCATTCTTCATAAGGTAAACGCAGATAATTAAAACCTCATCAACACACTTACCCTAACCATTTCAAATCAAACTATTGTGCAAATCCTGCAAACAATTCACATCACCTGCGTCTAATTCGCCCAGGGCGTAACAAGCGGCACGGGCACCTGCCATTGTCGTATAATAAGCCACTCTATGCTGCAAAGCTTCTCTACGCATAGTGAATGAATCAGAGATAGCTATTTTCCCTTCGGTGGTATTGATTATTAACTGAATCTGATCATTTTTAATCATATCAACCGTGTTCGGACGCCCCTCATTGACCTTATAAACAACTTCACAAGGAATACCAGCCGCCCTTATAACTTTTGCCGTACCACTTGTCGCCACAATTTCATATTTTTTATCGACTAACATCCTGGCAATTTCAGCCACTTTAGGCTTATCATTGTGACGAATACTAATCAGTACTTTGCCACTCTCGTTTAAACTGACGCCTGCTGCCCGTTGCGATTTAGCAAAAGCTTCACCAAATGTTTTACCCACCCCCATCACTTCACCCGTTGATTTCATTTCAGGGCCAAGTAAAGGGTCAACGCCCGGGAATTTCACAAAAGGAAACACCGCTTCTTTAACTGAATAGTAACCAGGAATTCGTTCTTCGGTGATACCTTGTTGAGTCAAACTTTGCCCTGCCATCACCCTTGCAGCAATCTTTGCCAAAGGATAGCCTGTCGCCTTAGAAACGAATGGCGCAGTACGCGACGCCCTTGGATTAACCTCAAGCACATAAATATCTTCACCCTGGATGGCAAACTGGGTATTCATCAACCCTCTTACACCCAGCGCTTCAGCCATTTTAGCGACTTGTTCCCGTAATTTGTCCTGAATACTGGGCGCAAGACCATACGGTGGTAACGAACAGGCGGAATCACCGGAATGCACCCCGGCCTGCTCAATATGCTCCATCAAGCCACCAATCAAGATACGCTCACCATCATAGATGGCATCCACATCCATTTCTACCGCATCATCCAGAAAACGATCCAGCAACACAGGCGCATCATTAGAGACACTGACCGCCTCTTTCATATAGCGCTGCAAGCCTTCATCATTAAACACGATTTCCATACCACGGCCACCTAATACGTAAGAAGGCCTAACAACCAATGGATAACCCAGCTCTTTTGCGGCATTTAGCGCTTGTTCAACCGAACGAGCTGTGCCATTAGGCGGTTGTTTTAAACCTAATCTATCCAATAATTTCTGGAAACGCTCTCTATCTTCTGCCAGATCAATTGAGTCAGGAGAGGTCCCGATAATGGGAACACCTGCTGCTTCCAACGCTCTTGCCAATTTTAAAGGCGTCTGCCCTCCGTATTGAACAATAACGCCTTTTGGCTTTTCAAGATGCACAATTTCCAGCACATCTTCCAGCGTTAACGATTCAAAATATAAACGATCAGACGTATCAAAATCGGTTGAAACGGTTTCAGGATTACAATTAATCATAATGGTTTCATAACCATCTTCACGCAACGCTAATGCCGCATGCACACAGCAATAATCAAACTCAATCCCTTGACCAATACGATTAGGACCACCGCCCAGGATAATTATTTTTTCTTTATCAGAAACACGCGCCTCACATTCTTCATCATAAGTCGAATATAAATACGCAGTATCCGATGAAAACTCAGCAGCACACGAATCAATACGCTTATAAACTGGACGAATATTCAACTTATGCCGAGTATTACGCACCTCATTCTCAGAGGCATTCAGTAATTTAGCAATACGTTTATCTGAAAAGCCTTTACGCTTTAACTTATAAAGCTCTCCAGCAACCAGGGTAGACAGCGTTTTCGTGGACAACGATTGCTCAGTGCGAATCAAGTCTTCAAGCTGAGCCAAGAACCAAGGGTCAATTTTACAAACCTCATGAATCTCTTCTAACGACATGCCACTACGAAACGCATCTGCCACATACAACAATCGGTCTGGACCTGGGTGACGCATTTCCCTTTGCATCTTTTCTTTTGCATCGTCAGCATTCAAGTCGACAATTTCATCCAAACCACTAATGCCAATCTCTAAACCGCGCAAGGCTTTTTGCAATGACTCTTGAAAAGTTCGGCCAATCGCCATCACCTCGCCCACTGACTTCATTTGCGTGGTTAAACGATCGTCCGCTTGGGGGAATTTCTCAAAAGTAAATCGTGGTACTTTTGTTACAACATAATCAATTGTCGGCTCAAAAGATGCAGGAGTCGCTCCACCGGTGATCTCATTCTTCAACTCATCCAGTGTGTAACCCACCGCTAACTTAGCAGCGACTTTAGCAATGGGGAACCCCGTCGCTTTAGAGGCTAAAGCAGAAGAACGCGACACACGCGGATTCATCTCAATCACAATCATACGACCGTTAACCGGATTAATGGCTACCTGAACGTTAGAACCGCCGGTATCAACACCAATCTCACGTAAGACCGCTATCGAAACATTACGAAGGATTTGATATTCTTTGTCCGTTAAGGTTTGCGCTGGGGCTACGGTAATTGAATCACCGGTATGTACGCCCATAGGATCAAAGTTTTCAATGGAACAAACAATGATGCAGTTATCTTTAGAATCACGCACCACTTCCATTTCGTATTCTTTCCAGCCCAATACAGATTCTTCAATCAATAACTCATTGGTCGGAGATAAATACAAGCCTCGTTCGCAAATTTCAACAAATTCCTGTTTATTATAGGCAATACCACCGCCACTACCGCCCATAGTAAAAGACGGACGCACAACTGTTGGGTAACCGACTTCTTTTTGAGCCGCTAAGGCTTCTTCCATAGAGTGAGCAATTTTAGATTTTGCCACTTCATAACCAATACGCCTCATCGCATCATTAAATAACTGGCGATCTTCTGCCATATTTATGGCTTCTTTAGTCGCACCAATCATTTCTACGTTGTATTTTGCTAATACGCCATTAGCATCAAGATCTAATGCACAGTTCAACGCCGTTTGCCCACCCATCGTTGGCAAAATGGCATCAGGGCGTTCCTTAGCGATAATTTTTTCAACCGTTTTCCAGTCAATGGGTTCGATATAAATAGCATCAGCCATATCCGGATCAGTCATAATCGTTGCAGGATTAGAGTTCACCAGAATAACGCGATAACCCTCTTCCCTGAGCGCTTTACAGGCTTGCGTACCTGAATAATCAAACTCACAGGCTTGCCCGATGACAATAGGGCCAGCGCCTAATAATAAAATCGATTTAATGTCGGTTCTTTTTGGCATTTTATAATTTTTATAGTGTATTTATTGTTGGCTTGCATCATTCATCAAAGTGATGAATTCATCAAATAACCCTTCCACATCATTCGGTCCCGGACTGGCTTCTGGGTGCCCCTGAAAACTGAACGCGGGGACATCAGTGCGTTTAATACCTTGCAAACTGCCATCGAATAAAGAGCGATAAGTGGCGACTACATTATCAGGCAAGCTGGCTTCATTCACTGCAAAACCATGATTTTGACTACTGATCATCACGCGCCCTGTGGCGATTTCTTGCACAGGGTGATTCGCTCCGTGATGGCCGAACTTCATCTTTTCTGTTTTTGCACCACTGGCCAACGCCAATAACTGATGTCCCAAACAAATGCCAAACACGGGGGTTTTGCTCTCAAGAATCGCTTTAATTGCTTCAATCGCATAAGTACAAGGTTCTGGATCACCTGGACCATTGGATAGAAACACACCGTCTGGCTTCAAAGCCAACACTGTTTCAGCAGGCGTGGTAGCAGGAACAACCGTCACTCGACAACCACGATTAACCAGTAATCTAAGAATGTTACGTTTAACACCAAAGTCATACGCCACAACATGCTTTGTTAAATTTTGACCTTGGGTATGACCGTCTTCTAAAGTCCAAATAGTTTCAGTCCATTCATAAGACTCAGCAACAGTCACTTCTTTAGCCAGATCCATGCCTTTTAAGCCAGGAAAACCTTCAATTGCCGCTGTTGCAGTCTCTACAGAAATAGAATCCCCCGCGATAATGCAACCTCGTTGTGCCCCTTTATCGCGTAATAAGCGTGTTAATTTTCGGGTATCAATATCAGCGATAGCCACTACCTTGTTATCCAACAAGTAGTGTTTCAATGTTTTTTCACTGCGCCAGTTACTGGCTAGAATGGGTAAATCCCTAATAACCAAGCCACTGACAAAAACACCTGCTGACTCATTATCTTCGCTATTGGTACCCACATTTCCAATATGTGGATAAGTTAATGTCACAATTTGCTGCGCATAAGAAGGATCGCTGAGGATTTCTTGATACCCCGTCATCGCAGTATTAAAAACAACCTCACCTACAGAATAACCGTCAGCACCTATCGATACACCGTTAAATACTGTTCCATCTTCTAACACTAATAATGCAGACTTAGCCAAACAACTTACCTCATATAGACAAAACGGGATGAGCCGTTGAATGTTCATCCCGCTATAAAAAATCAAACCCTATCAATATACAAAATTATATCACTTTGGTCATTAACATTTATTAAAACCTCTTGCGACTCAACGACTACCTTCAATGTAACCCGTAACATTCAGCGCTGGAATGTCTAACTTTAATAAGGCATACGCCAGCGGCATAAATGGCGTTAATTGTGGAATAACCGGAATTTTCCAGGCTTTCCCAAGAATAAAAGCAAAGGAGTTATTAAGCCAAGGCTTATTTGACCTAGCCTGTTGCAGAATAAACTTATAAGCCTCTTCATCGATTATGATGCCAAAGTTTTCTAACCACACTTCAATCGACTCGACTTCACCGTATAAATGGATGTGAGCATAAGCCGTTTTAGCATCCAGGTCTACGGCATAATCCTTAACGTCTGCAATGCCTTTGAGCTTATAGTTAGCGACCCGTAATACGATCTTTTTGGGCGCCCATTTGATAGCTAATTTAATTAAACCTACCAGTATATTTATCATCTTTTTACCTTCCCCTTCAATTGAAATCTGACTGACTTGACTGCTTGTATTTGATGCAAGACATTAAAAAACCCGCTTAGTTAATACCTCGCAGGTTTTTATATGACTGTGCATTTTAATAAAGTAGAGACTTAAGTAATGCTATTGTTTAATATTATACCGAAAAAACCAATTAAATGGGTTGAGATAAGTTAAGGTACATAAGATGCAGGTATAGATCGCGACCTATCTTATCCATCAAGGGGGGGGGCAGCGTTAAAACAAACATAGATTGTGTAAACGATAACCTAAAGCAATAACACTAAACCACACAGACTGAGTCCTATGCCAATAGATTGCTTTAGAGTCAGTGTCTCATTCAGAAAAAAAACACCACAGATGACTGCAACAACTGGATACATGGCCGTCATGGTAGCTATGGTGCTGACCGGACCTTTCGTAATGGCGTAAAAATAGGTCAATGTCCCCAGAAACCCGCAAACTCCAACGACATAAGCCAATGCTGCACCGCGCAGATTGAATTCGGGTCGCCCACCGATAAAGAACAGCACAAGCAAAGCAACAGTTAGACCACCACAAATTTCATAAATCATAGCGCTGAGAGGACTCAACTCAGATAATGCAAGTTTCGGTAAAAAGACCATGCACCCCCAAAGCAACACGGTTGCCACAACCGATATTATCAACGCTTGATTCATAACATGTATTTAAACATCACTGATATCAGAGCAAATTTAAATATCTAACAAATGATTACCGAGAAGATTGTTAACCAACTACTTACTTCGCTGTTTGACTTTGATAAATATCATAGGGTGCTACAGCTGTATCAAATACTGTTGAAATAGGCAGATCAGCAGTATAGATAACCGTCATGATCCCCTTGATCCAAACTGGATCAGAACTCTCGCTACTGAATAACTTCCCGGTCTCTTTTACGTCAAGTTGAACACCTGGATAGACAGACCATTTATTATCAGCGGTATCTGTCCTCGCACGTATGCTTGAACAACCTGACATAAGAAAGCCCAGGAGAATCATTACAGCCCATTGTCCAATATGTAGTTTCATAAGTTTTTCCTTACTTTTACAAAAGTGTTGGAGTATAAGTCAATTGTTTGACAAGTTTATTAATAGCCACGTTCGCGAGACAGCCTATTAACTGACCTAAGGCTCTCTGTCGTCTTTTATAATATCTTAAAAGTTCAGAGTTCAGATTGTATGACTTTTCAAACACCGACGCCACAAGAGTATTAAAAAACCATTATGACTCTTACTTTTGATTTATTGGGCTGTGCGTTTACCTGATAGCTTGTTAGTCGTTATCAGCCAAATTGCCCACATAATCAACCTGAACTCTACCCAAACCCTGTAATCCTATTTTTTTTGCAGCGCCTTGTGATAGATCGATTAGCCTGTTTTTCTTAAAGGGGCCTCGATCATTAACTACAACAACAATAGATCTACCATTATGTAAATTGGTAACGCGGACTTTACTGGGCAACGGCAGTGTTTTGTGTGCGGCTGTGTGAGCATGAGGTTTAAAACGGGTTCCCATTGATGTTCGATTACCGGATTCATTGCCATACGAAGAAGCGATACCTTGCTCACTGTAACCTGCAGCAGAAGCCATTGGGTAATAGGTTTTACCTCTAACTTTATAGGGTCTGTTATAGGCTGCATTGTCTCGAATAGGAGGCAGATGGAATGTCTGTTGAGTTGGCGCAGGGGAAAATCGAGGCGTTTCAGATGCACAACCACTGACTAAGCTGGTTATTAGCATGCCCAGGGTAAGAATGACTCGGTGAGAAGAAAAGTCAGCACCATAAACAGAGTGAAGACGATGAATTCGAATAAACTTATTTTCTAGGTCGATTGATTTATTCATGAGTGTAAGATTGCAATTTATTTAATATCGCTGTGAAATTCTAAGACCTGATGCCCTATAGTAATATAATGAAACTTAACTGCTAGTTAATAGACGTGAAAAATTGAACAATAAAAAACCCGCTAAGCCAGACAGCTTGCGGGTTTTATAAATTCTTTTGCTCATGACAATAAGGTGGCGGAGAAAGAGGGATTCGAACCCTCGATACGTTGCCGTATACACACTTTCCAGGCGTGCGCCATCGGCCACTCGGCCATTTCTCCTATCTATCCTTTGCTCCCATTTAATGAGAACCCGTAAGGATAAACCAGTTTTAAACCCGTTGCAATGTATTTCAACTGAATACTCAGTCCATCAAGGCTTCTAACTCATTCCAACGATCATAAACCTGCTCTAACTTAGCTTCAATCGCCTTCATTTCATCCAAGGTCTTAGCAATGGCTAAAGGCTCTTGTTTATAAAAAGAGGCGGCACTGATCTGCACACTTAAGCTTGCTTGCTTAGCTTCTAACTCATCAATAGTTTTCGGCAACTGCTCAAGCTCTTGCTGTTCTTTATAACTGAGTTTTTTCTTCTTGACTGGCGCCGTTGCAACGGGTGGCTTATCCTGTTTGGGAGCTTCCTGAGTCTTCTTTATAGTAGCCGCCGGTTTATTTTGCTCTGCTTGCTTGGCATGATTCATCCAATCGGTATAACCACCCACAAAATCATCCACCTGACCCGTACCATTCAAGACAAATACACTCGTCACTACGTTATCCAAAAAAGCTCTATCATGGCTGACTAATAATAAAGTGCCATCATAATTCACTAACTTTTCTTCCAGCAGCTCCAGGGTTTCTAAGTCTAAATCGTTAGTCGGCTCATCCATCACAATCAGGTTAGCTGGTTTGGTAAATAAACGCGCTAACAACAACCGGTTTTTCTCTCCCCCTGATAAACTTTTAACCGGTGAACGTGCTCTGGCTGGAGCAAATAAGAAATCGCCTAAGTAGGACATCACGTGACGCTTGTTTCCCGCTATTTCTACAAAGTCATTACCATCCGCTACCGTATCCGCTACCGTCATATTAGGATCAAGCTGGTCACGTAGCTGATCAAAATAAGCAATCTCTAACTTAGTGCCCTGCTCTACTGTGCCTGTATTAGGCTCAATTTGTTGTAACAATAACTTTAACAGGGTTGATTTACCGGCTCCATTGGCACCAATTAAACCAATTTTATCGCCGCGCTGAATCAGTGTAGAGAAGTTCTTGATGATTTGTCGATCACCATAACCAAAACAAATATCAGTGACTTCAATCACCTTCTTGCCCGACGCATCGCCTTTTTCCAACGCCAATCTCGCTGTACCTTGTTGCAAACGACGTTGCGCACGTTCGTTACGCAGCTTTTCTAAGGCTCGAACACGACCTTCATTACGGGTACGACGCGCCTTAACACCTTGCCTAATCCAGACTTCTTCATCCGCCAGTTTCTTATCAAACTCGGCGTTTTGATTCGCTTCATCTTCTAAAGCAGCGGCTTTACGGGTTAAGTAATCATCATAGTTACCTTGCCATGACACCAAGTTACCCCGATCTAAATCCACAATCCGGGTGGCTAGTTTTTGTAAAAAGGATCGATCATGGGTTACAAATAAGACTGCACCCTGAAAGTTGAGTATTTGCTCTTCTAACCAGAGAATACTTTCAAAGTCTAAATGGTTGGTCGGCTCATCCAGCAGCAACACTTCTGGTTCGATCACCAAAGCCCGCGCCAAAGCCACGCGCCGTTTCCATCCACCCGACAAACCATTAATCTTTAAATCACCCGGCAAATCCAATTTGGTTAAGATAGTCTCGACTCGTTGCTGAAAGTGCCAACCATTATGAGACTCTAACTGATGCTGTAAATCACCCAACTCATTTAAGGCTTTCTCATCTCCATAGTCCATGGTTAAAGACAGCTCATGATAGCGAGTGATCCATGTACCCAATTCGCCTAAGCCACCGGCAACTGCATCATAAATAGTTGCGTCATCAGGCAAATCTGGCGATTGTTCTAACCACGCCAGTCTTAATTCAGGCTGCCGCCAAATATCGCCATGATCAGGCAGCACATTACCGGCAATAATTTTCATGAGAGTTGATTTGCCTTCGCCATTCCGGCCTAACAAACCAACTCTTTCACCAGCATCCAGCTGAAAATCGGCATCTTTTAATAAAGCGTGGGTTCCATAAGCAATGGAAACATTGGATAAACGTAATAAGGGCATTTTAAGGTTTCTTTAGAGGATAGAGAGAAGTCACGCGAACATTATATAGAATATATCAGTGTCCATAGTCACAAAATGAAATAAAAGACCACCACCATTATAGGATGTGCTGAACGGCAGTAAAGCGCATCCTATCGGTGATATTTTATTTATTACGAACTAGGCCAAACCTGGATAATCGGTATAACCCTTTGCATCTCCACCATAAAACGTAGCAGGATGTGGCTTGTTTAACGGTGCATTTAACTTAAAACGTTCCACTAAATCAGGATTGGCGATATACAATTGTCCAAAGGCGACTGCATCGGCTTGACCTTGTTCAAGCACTTGTTCTGCTCGGGCTTGATCGTAACCGCCACACACAATCAACGTGCCTTCATAAGCTTTACGTAAAGCCTCTAAGCTAATCACCTTGGCACCGTGTCTAATATCCCCTTCCAGGGCATCGACCACATGTAAATACGCTAAATTTAACAGACTTAACTGTTCTGCCAAATACACAAAGAACGCTTCTGGATTTGAATCTGCCATATCATTAAACGTGCCACTGGGTGACAAACGAATACCCACCCGCTCTGCACCCCACACGTCAACCACTGCCGCAGTCACTTCCAATAATAAGCGTGCCCGGTTTTCATAACTGCCGCCGTAGGCATCCGTTCGGGTATTACTGCCATCTCTTAAGAATTGATCCAGCAAATAACCATTGGCACCGTGTATTTCCACTCCATCAAAGCCCGCTTCTAACGCCTGTCTGGCTGCGTTTTTATAATCGGCTACAATGCCTGGAATCTCATCAAGTTCTAAGGCACGGGGCGTCACAAAATCTTGCAGTCCCTTCGCTGTAAAGGCTTTGCCTTTAGGCGCAATCGCTGATGGCGCAACCGGTAACTCTCCGTTATGAAAGTCAGGATGAGAAATACGCCCTACATGCCATAATTGCAGAAAAATATGCCCATGCTTTGCATGAACGGCTGCGGTAGTCTTTTTCCATCCTTCTACATGTGCGGCATTAAAAATAAAAGGCGTCGCAGGATAACCCACCCCTTGAGTAGAAATCGGGCTGGCTTCTGAGATAATTAAACCGGCACTGGCACGTTGCCCATAATAGGTAGCCATCAAGTCTGTAGGGATATTTTCCGGGGCGCGCATCCGCGTTAACGGTGCCATGATTATACGGTTGGGCAATTGATAAGGACCTATTTTTATAGGGCTTTGTAAGTGATTTGTCATAGTTTATAAAGTGGTTAAAGTGGAGTTACCTTAATTATAAGCTTAAACCCAGCACTTTAAGTAAGACATCATTGCAATATAACTAAACTGACGTTAAAGTTAAGAACGTCGTATTACTTTCTCATCTTTAAAGACTACTTAGGTGTACACATGAAAATGCCATATTATTGGCCTGGATTGATAACAGCGCTGTTTTGCATCTCTGCATCAGCGGCGGATCTGGACCGGTTAGAAGTAGAGAAGCGTTTAGCCAAAGCGGATAAAGCGCATCCGGCTGACTTACGCAGAAAAGAACTCACTGATATTGATTTATCGGGACTCAACTATACGCATGCTGACTTATGGGGGTCGGACTTACGCCGGTCTAATATCAGTAACAGCGATCTATCTGGCTTAAACCTGGATTTATCGGTGTTATCCCGAGTCAACTTCTCCCATTCCAACCTGTCTAATACCAGTATTTTTGGTGTGCATGTCGGCAATGCCAATTTAAGCGACGCGAACCTGAGCGGCAGCCGCTTTATTGGGGTCATGGATCGCGCTAACTTGTCCCATGCGAACTTGTCCCATGCGGTCTGGGGAGCAGATATGAAGAATCAGTCCATGGGCTTAATGCGAGCCAGCTTAAATAATGCCAATCTGACAGGCGCTAACCTTTCGTATGCCAACTTTGACCGTGCCACCATGCGCTATGCCAATTTTACCGGGGCGAACTTGCATAAGACGGTACTGTTTGGCGTTGATCTTTCAGGCGCTGACTTTACCAATGCCGACTTAACCGGTGCAGACCTGACCGGCACTAACCTTGAAGACACTAACTTTACAGGCGCTAACCTGGACGGCACCCGCTTTGCAGGCATTAAAGATAAAACCAAACTGAAAGGACTCAGCACGAGCAAGAACCTGGATAAAGCTTTAATTGATTAGGAAACAATGGGGGAACTTTGTAAAAAAGTGTATAGACTAGCGTGAAAAAGGCTATACGCATCCTCATGAAAGGCTATACACAGCTCATAGTAAGCGTATAGCAGTAAGTCAATTGTGATAAGTGGGTTAAGACTAAGCGCATAGACTGTTGAGAGTCTGCGCATAGCATGTCTAGCAACTGTGTATAGCCTGTTGAGCGTTTGTGTATAGCACCATGATCGTCTGCTTTGTCACAGTTGCAAGCCAGTGTATAGACTTATTTGGAAAAACGTAACCCGGAGAGCTTACCTGCTATACGAAAGCCTTGGTAAGTGCTAGACTTATCGTGATAAGCGTATAGCCTGTTTAGGCACTGTGTATACGCTTTTCCAAGACCTACTTAAGCACTTTTCAAAATATTCTCTGGTTTATCCGCCAACGGTTATAGTAGGATTAATTAAATGCACGTGGGATTAAAAAACCAAAGCTAAGGCTCCCTCCGGTCGCCCCTGCCCGGCGTGCCCGGCGGGCTAACCTGCCTGACCTGGCTGGATGGACCTCAGGCAAAAACGGAAGCCCACGAGGTAGTAGGCATAGTCGGGCCGGAAGGCGATGCGGTAGGCCGAACGCGCCCTCCTGGCGAGGTCGAACCAAGCACCGCCGCGAAACACGCGGGGCAAGTCATCACCTGTCATTGGCCCCAGTGGATCGATTTGTGTGTGCTCGTCATAAGTCCGTTGGCCATCCTTACACCATTCGTAGACATTGCCGTGCATTTCATACAATCCCCACGGATTGGCAGGCAGGCTTTTGACAGGTACGGTCTTTGCACGGTATTCACCTTTCTCATCTCCTGAATAAGGAAAGTTACCGTTATAGTTAACTTGCTGCGGGTTAATGTTGCTGCCAAAACTAAAGGGCGTGGTCGTACCGGCACGGCACGCATATTCCCATTCGGCTTCGCTGGGCAAATCGACCTGACAACCCGGCAACAAACTTTGCAACCGTTCTTGCAGGCGCTGTAAAAACGCTTGCACGTTATGCCAACTGATTTGCTCTACTGGCTGCTGGGGATCATCTTTAAAACGACTGGGATTATTGTCCATTACCGCCTGCCATAAGGCCTGTGTACAAGCAGAGTCCGCCAGCCAGAAGCCTTGGCTGATGGTTACTTCGTGTCGTGGACCTTCACTTTCGAACCGTTCTGGCTCATCAAAGGGCGAACCCATCCAGAAAGTGCCGGGTTCTATCCAGCGGAAATTTTGCACGACCGACTCGCCGTTCGATATCTCAAGCCTAATCTCAGCCCAAAGCCCAAAGGCATCATCGCCCCAGGCATGGGCGAAGGGGGGTGGAAAGGGGTTGGGGAAACGGGAGCTTGTGTTCATCACGTATGAACTAATTCGACAAAGAAAAAAGTCGGCAGCCCAAAGAGCTTTCGGCCAGGTTGCTTCTGCGAACTTGCCTACCCACACTCTGGGTGCCTTGCGGTTTGTCAACCGGGAACTGCCCCAATCGAACGGGATGCAAGGTCTGGTCCATGGTTAGCGTTGTATCCGCAACGCATTGCGAGCTCAGGCAAAATTGATTGAATTCGTCTTGAGCCGGTTGTGGTGACAGCGCAGGAATGACGAAAAAATGTAAGGTCATGATCGGCGCTTGGGGTTGGACTTAAAAATTGAGCCTATTTTACTCATTAAAGTGTTTTCATTCGACTTGATAGGTTTCTGACTCTCGTCTGGGCTCGCTCCACTCGCCCTGCCCGGCTCCTGTTACCTGACCTGGCTCGATGGACCTCAGGCAAAAACGGAAGCCCACGAGGTAGGCAAAGTCGGGCCGGAGGGCGAAGCGGAAGGCCGAACGCGCCCTCCTGGCGATGCCGTTCCAAGCACCGCCGCGAAGCACGCGGGGCAGTTCATCACCTGTCATTGGCCCCAGTGGATCGATTTGTCCGTGCTCGTCATAAGTCCGTTGACCATCCTTACACCACTCATCTACATTGCCGTGCATTTCATATAATCCCCACCGATTGGCAGGCAGGCTTTTGACCGGTACGGTCTTTGCGCGGTATTCACCTTTCTCGCCATAGTAATTAACTTGCTGCGGGTTAATGTTGGCACCGAAACTGAATGGCGACTGAGTACCCGCACGGCAAGCGTATTCCCATTCTGCCTCGCTAGGTAAATCAACTTGGCAACCCGGCAACAAACTTTGTAGGCGCTTTAAAAACGCTTGCACGTCATGCCAACTGACTTGCTCTACCGGTTGCTGGGGATCATCTTTAAAATAACTGGGATTGTTGCCCATTACCGCTTGCCATAAGGCCTGAGTACAAGCAGAATCTGCCAGCCAGAAGCCACGACTAAGGGTGACTTCATGACGCGGACTTTCATTATCGAATCGTTCTGGCTCATCAACCGGCGAACCCATCCAGAAAGTGCCGGGTTCTATCCAACGTAAGCTTTGAATGAGTTTATCAGGTGAAGTCATTACACTCAAATCGGCTCTCACACCGTATTCATCAAGAACGAATCGAACCCTTGAAGCCGTTTTTTCATAATTGTATGAAATATAACTAGAGTGAATGCCCAACAGTTTGAGCTGGTTACTTAGTTTATCCTCTATCAATTGGTAATGGCTATTTTCCGTTAAAACTGTTTTGAGTGACGGGTCTATTGGATTAGACCAATCACTCCATTCGAATGTTTGACCACACAGCGGCACTGTTCTTACCCAAAGCCCTGTACCTAAAGCATCCCAGCCCCAAGTAGCCGCCCCGCGTGGTCTTTTTACACTTGCCAGTGTCAAAATTTCTTGGCTGCTGGTCAGCTTAATCAACGTCTGCTCCTGCAATCCGCATACGCGAAAAGGCAAGTGAGCCCTTGAGAGCAAGATTCTTGATCCAGCACTTTCGATGCGCAAACCACCTTGATCAATAGCGAATACCGGAGTCAAAGCAATTTGGTTACCTGCTGGTGGGCCAGACTGTAGCACAATACTATAAGTGGCTGGATCATTCACTAGCCAGCAGGTGTAGCGCTCACCTGGAGGCAAATCGGCTGGATCTACCCAGTCAGGCGGCTGTTGCCAAACGCCGCGCACTTCAGCAATCGCCTGCACCAATGGCGCCAGCAACTCTATGTAATCCTTACCCATCTGATTATCAGCGCGTTGTATAATTTCCTGCGCCACGCTCCACCACACCCCTGCTTTTTGCAAACCGTCTGGCTGTTTTAAAGTAGCGGCCAGTTGGCGCATAAAGCTGTCTGCCTTCTGTAGTCGTTCTTGGGTTTCTTCAGAAACTTGCACCCCGTCCAATTTAGCGTGCGCATACCACAAAAGCGTTTCTTCATGATTCAACACTGCGCGTAAATGCGCGTGATGCAAATAACGCAGCCGTTCCAAATCTATATGACAATCTTGCAAATGCTCGGAAAAATGCGCCTGATGTTTGGCTTGTACGGCATGGCGTATATGGGCAGCAGAATCGGCTTCCACATCAGCATGACACCAAAATGCACCTTCAAGTCCGGCATTCAACGGCGCTTTTGTATTTAATCGACGCAAAGCCCGTAACAACGGCGGATCGACCCGACGGGTAACGGCGGCCATCGCCAATAAATCGTCCAAACCGTCGGGAACGCTCAAGCCATTACCCATTGCACGTTCTGGATGAATGCGGGCATCAGGACTCCAACGCAATAAGGTTAGCTTCTTAGGCAACCCCGCGTCGAGTTGCTCCTCTGCCAAGGGTAACAGTGCCATTGGTTTGGTTTGCGCTTGCGTCAGTTGCCGGATAAAGTCTTGCCAGGCTTGATGAGTGCTTGAGTCCCTGCCTTCCAATAAACCTAAATCACTAACCAGTAAAACCGGTGTATTGGCAACCGGCATACGCCAAGTGTGTTTTCTCGGCAACGGCCCACGACTTTGTTGTTCTTCTACCCAATCAGTCCAGTGCTGCAAAGGCCCGTGGTTGATAATACGAATAGACACGCCAGAATGACCACAGGCTTTCAGCAAATTCTCGGCTAATGCGTGCATGTCTTGTCGATAAGGCCACAGTCGTTTAGCAAAATCTAAAACCACTAGCCATTGAGGATACCAACTTTTAACGTGGTTACGCGGCAAATAACGGGGCAGTTGTTGTACAGCGATTTGTTGGACCAAGCGCTTAACATCCATACCTGCCGTGCGATTAATCGATAAATAGCGCTTCAGCGCAGGTAGCAAGCGGGCTTTGGGCACCAGGTCTTCATAGTTAACCAACCTTTTATCTTCAGGCGATTTGGCATCGGCTTCGGTAATCGGTTCATAAACGTTAGCGGTTGGGCTTGAGGATTCTGTTTGTGTTCTTGGTTCGCGTGCTTGCCGGTCTACAACCAGATTAACGAACGGCATCTGTAATGGCAGTTTGAAATGACTGGTTGAGATAATCGGCTCTGGAGGTGGAGGTAAGACAGCATTATCGAGCTCTTTCTGCACGTTCGAAGAGGGTCGAAACTGATAACCGAATTGATGCACACCATCGTCATCCAGCCACAACTCCGTGCGCGGCGCTATCGCAAGCAGACGCAGTAAATCGGCTCTACCGACTTGTCCCTTGGCTGATGTAGAGGTGCAGGGTTTCAAGCTTAATCGGCCTTTGCCTGGGTAGATGCTGAGGGTGTCACCGACGAACGCGCCTGCTTTTGTTCCCCGTGTTTTACCAAGGCATAAGGTCTTATTTGATTTAACCAGTCGAGTTGACTTTTATGGGGCGCTTTGCCGCTTGTTGTCTGCATCAGTTCATGCAGCGCGGTGAGCAAGTCGATGTATTCAGCCAAACCCACTTTGGGATAACCCGCCTGTTCGGCAGTTTTACGATCTTCCAGCACTTGTTCGGCGGCTGTTTGGCGAGCCGCTTCTTCAATAATCAAATGGTTATGTACCCTGCCCCGCTGAATCAACCACTCAATAAACGGCTTATCGTCTTTATCGTATTTAGGGGGATTGAGGTTAAGTACAGCACAGCGACGAATAAACGCGGGTGGCAATTCGCGCTCTTCGTTGGTGGTAATAATAATCAACGGCCAGCGTTGATCGGGCGCATGAATCGTGCGATTGTTTAAAGGGGGAACGTCAAAACTGCGGTTCCCCAACACATCCAACAAGGCATTGGGTAGATCGGCATCGGCTTTATCGATTTCGTCAATCAGAAGTACCGGAATACGTTCTGGGTTGTTGTTCATCTGATCCAGTGCATCCCAAAGCCGTCCATGTTTAACATACCGTTCATTGGTTTTGTCCAAATCCTGAATTTGTGCATCGGCCAAACGCTCAACGACATCAACGCGGTATAATAAATCCAGTGCTTCAAAGCGTGGATGAATCACTTCAACCAAGGGCTCACCTGTTTTCAGGTGCTGTGCCGCCGCTCGCGCTATTTGACTCTTACCACTCCCTGCTTCACCACGGACTAATAAGGGTCGTCTGGCGGCAAAGGCAAAAATCAGGGCATCAATTTCCGGTTTGCTCCATAGGTGACCGGCAGCAGGAAAGCGGTTGCTGGGCGTTAATGTTTCAGTTGTTTCTGGTATTAAATCGATAAACGGGTTAATGGAGTTCATATTGGGTGGGGGCGATCTGGCTTAAAAAGCTGAAGGAAGTAATGACAAGAATGGCAATAAGTATGGCAATGCCTGACTGCATAAACCGACAATTTTCTCACCGGAATCGATGGCACCGCCCACCTGATTAATGGTTTCCAGTGATTGCTTGATGATGCCAAAATCTGGTTTATCTTTATTAGAAAGTTCGCTTTGCGCAGTTTGAAGATGGCCGGAGAGAGTTTCCTTGGTTTCAATAGAGGATAATTCAGCAATGGCTTCGTGTAATTCATTTAACAGGGGTATCAAAGGGGCAAGATCGACCGACTGTTGTTGACCTGTATTTGCGGTGTTGGTGTTACCTGCTTGAGCTGAGGAATTTGCCCCCGTATTAATCGCAATGTTAGCGCCGGGGGCATTTATGTTAAATCCTGAGTTTTGCATGTTTTCGGCTCCTGATGTTTCTTTAGAGTTGCTATTCGATTGATGGAAATGATTTAATTCTTGCCAGAATTCACTGATTTCTTGCAACAAGTCCCCAACGTCCATGCCCAAAATAATTGTTGCCGCTTCGCTGGAGGGAAACATGACTGGAATTTGATGTTTGTCGGCAAAAGGTCTGGCAAAGTCCTGATTAGCGTAGCCATTAACAATCAACGCCAGACATTCTTGTTTAACATTTTTAATTGACCGAAGTCGAGCTGCCAGTTTTTTACTTTCAAAATCAGTTAAAGTTAGTGTATCCAATGCGTCGAGACACGCTTGTTTATCATTCTTGAACAAAGCGGTATAGATCGCCCGCTCAAAACTCACTTGAAGGTAATCACCAGCTGCATCAACCGAAATTTCGAAAACATACTCCGGTTTAGGTAAACCTGTTTCAAGTAGTGGTAAATGTAATTGCCCACTAAACAACGCAGTGGCGATAATAGCGCAAATTACGCTTTCGTTTCGAGGAACTTGCAAGATGTGGGTGCCTTGCTCTTGTGCTGTTTTATCGACCAAACGGATTGCGGCAAGAAAATAAAGTGCCGACGCAGCCTTGCAGGTTTTTGTCCTTTCAGCGGTCACCCAATCCGGTTTTATTGATGCATCCAAGGAACGACGTACCATATAAAATAGTTCCTGAACTTGCTCTGGAAGGCAACTTGAGTAAAAGTCCACCATTTTGTCTACGGATTCTGGAACATCCTGAGTTAGAGACTCGTTTTTGAAGTCGTCTTGCAAAGCCTGGAAAAAATGTGGTGCATCCTTCAACAACTTTACAGCTAAGCTTTTATGGTGCTTATCGAGTTGATTGGCAGAAGTCATTGACAGGCGCTCTTATGGTTAATAAATCGTTTGAAATTCTAACGTAAATCTAAATCCGCGACATAAAATATTGCGAAAGGGATACTTAGCATCAAACTAAGCGATACACTTTAAGAAATCGAATGTTGAAGGTAATTTTTGACATCTAAAAATAAAAGGGTGTATGTTTAGCCTGACCCAATCTATTTGGAACGGCTTATGACTCAAACAAAACTGGTTAGATGGCAGATCTTCGGGCTGGTAATGTCCCTGCTGATACTGTTGCTGCTGGGCAAATTCCTAGCACAGGATGGAAGTAAGGGAGCAACGGTAAACACTGGAGAATATCAGGTCAGCCTGTCTTTTCCGGAAGCTATCAAGGTAGGCAGAAATCCGGTAAATCTAAGAATCCTAGATAGTACGGGTATACCTGTCAGCGGCGCACACCTTGAAATCAACAGTATAGCCGCACATCCTGAGGCAAGTATGGAACCCCATACCCATATGATGAGTGGAATGCCGGGAATGAATCACGCGATGCACACTATGCAGAACATGCCCGGTATGAATCCTGAACCAATAGTCGCTAGATCCCACGGGCTTAACCGGATGCCGGGGGACTATTTCGCGGTAATCACTTTTTCAACGCCGGGTCAATGGACATTAAACACACATTCCGTTATCAACGGCCAGACGCTTGATGCTAATTTTCCGGTGAAAGTCGTTGAAAGCCATTCATCTTCTTTCGTTATTCTGGCCGGGTTTGCGGGTCTTAATGTCCTCATTATCTGGATTGCGTTTGTCAACAGACGCAAGGCCGTTCTTGCAGAACCTAGCCTGCCGACCGCAGGCGGTCTCTGAGATGGTAGTTTGAATTTGGAAGGGTTTTACCTGTTTCTGATTAGAATAACACGAAACGTCATCAAGTCATTTTAGAGGGATCGTGTGCACTATAGGGATTGATGATTTTAACGTGCGTTGATTTAAAGTCATCAACATTCCTGGTTACTAAGGTTGCTCGATGTTGATGGGCTGTTGCAGCAATTAAACTATCCATCACCGCTAAGGTCTGGCCGTGTAATTCCGCGTTGGCTGAGATTTCTGCCCACTTATCCAGAATGGCATCTGTTATAGGTAAAATGCGATTTAGAAACTTCACCTCAATAGTATTAAGCCACTGTTCAAGAGTTTGGAAACGTTCAGGTTGCGTTGATTTAATTTTATAAAGCCCCTTTTTAATTTCTGCAATGGTAATGCTGCTCAAAAACAGTTGCTCGGGTTGCTGCTGATTAAACCATTCAGCCACTAAAGGGTTGGGTGTTTTTTTAACGCACTCGGATAATACACAGGTATCAATTAGATAATTCATAATCCGATATCTCTACCTGTATCTTTGTTTCGTTCAAACAATAAGGCTAGCTCATCATCTAAGGACTCATCAGCCAAACAGAGTTGCTCGAAAAACGCAGGTTTTTGTTTATGCTGCTGTAAGTAGAAGGTTATTATTTTTATAAGTGCTTCTTGGGCATTTTGAGCATGACTTGCAGCAATAACTTCATTGATTAATGCGTCATCTAGGGTAATTGTGGTCATAGCTTTACTCCGATTGATTACACAAATGACTAGTGGCTTTTGCCTGATTTTACCATCAATGCAGGTGTAAAAGTTGGTGATTTTTTTAGTTTGGGGAATGACGAACTAAAGTGTTACCACGATGAACATCATTCCATCAATATCATGGAAACATCCCACTTAATTAAAGAACTTCGCCGCGTTGATTAAGGTGTTATAAATCCCCCAACCCAAAGCCACCGCAACTATTGACCACGCTAACCAGACTAAAATAGCGGGCGTGGGTGTTTCAGTCACACTCACCTCGCCATAGCCCACCACTTCTTCCTCAATAACATGCTCTTTGGCATGACGCTTTTCATCAGCCAATTCACTGGCTGTCATAAACCATTTATCGGCAACTGGACGGATTAACAAGTTACAGATTAACCCGACTAACAATAAGCCCGCCAGAATCATCATGGTTTGGTTATAAACCTGCTCACGTGGCAAGCCTAAACCTAATTGATAATCCCGCATATAATTAACAATCACTGGCCCTAAAATACCCGCTGTTGCCCACGCAGTCAGTAAGCGGCCATGAATAGCTCCCACCATTTGCGTACCAAATAAATCAGCTAAATAGGCTGGAACCGTTGCAAATCCCCCACCATACATACTGAGTATTACGCAAAAGGCAGACACAAACAGCAGCTTGTTGCCTGTGCCCGCAAAAGTAGGAACACTAAGGTACAAAGAGCAACCTAATATAAAAAAGATGAAGAAAGTTGTTTTACGGCCAAACCAGTCGGACAAACTCGCCCACAAAAAACGTCCACCAATATTAAATAAACTGAGTAACGCCGTAAAGCCCGCAGCCACCGAGGCAATGGCCGCCAGTTGTGACTTATCCAGTTCATTATAGGTTTTAGCGATCCCAATCAACTGCCCACCAAAAACCTCTTGTAACATCGGGGATGACATACCAATCACACCGATTCCAGCACTCACATTCATGCATAACACCCCCCATAACAGCCAGAATTGTTTAATCTTGAAGATGTTTTGCACATG
>CAIPPE010000038.1 GCA_903866825.1 uncultured Methylococcaceae bacterium | reverse complement strand
CAACCTGCCAGGTCGGTGATAATCAGACGGCTCGTTGCTCGGATTTCTAGTGTTGTGTTGTTTTGTTTTTTTTGTCATTAACTCATGATACAGGACTGAGCAACGGGTGCTTGATTTTGTCCCGGCTTAAATTGGAAGCCCTGATACCTAACTGAGTATATAACGCGCTCACTCGACGGGCAGCACAATGCCCATGCATACATTTAAACCCGCCTATAGGATAACTTTCGGATGGTTCAAAGTAAGCCGTGCCATTATCTACACTATCGGTATGCTCATTCACCCACGGACATGTTATGTCATGCTTACCGCCGCCTAAAGGTGACTTATATAAGTCATTTTTTACTAATGCGAGAATAACAGGGTTGTCCGTGGCTCTTGGTATATGTACGTCATCTTGTGTGGCTTGGTCGTTCGCTTGTTGGCTTGTTTTTCGTGCAGGTTTATTTTTTTCTTTGAGTTCAATTTGTAAGCCGTCAACAATCTCTTGAACTGAAAAACGGCGCTCGGGTTGCCATTCGATCAATTTACATTGAAAGTCTGTTTTGCCATTAATAGCGACGGGTAAACGTCCCAGTCTGGATGTAGCGCCATTAGCTCCTTCATCGCATAAACCAGCAGCAATAACACCATCAACTAACCTATTAGCCATAACATCATCAGTTAAGGGTTCAGCTAAAATATAACCGTATTGATAGTTATCTTTTGAGGTTTCAATTATCCAGCTCGGTGCGAGTGTCACCCGATCTATTGAAGCTTTTGTTCCTATGTCGTCACATAATATCCAGTGATAAGCATGAAACTGGTCTTTTTTTCTTCTGTATGCGCCGTCTTTAAGGTTAAAACTTGAGCAGCTTATATAATTATTTGCTTCGGTTGGTGTTTTGAAGCTTCCACCTACATGAACCGCTCGGCCACTCCAATCTTTTTGGGTTGCAGGATTACCCTTGAAACCTACTACAAATGGACGGGCGGGGTTAGGATCTCTGAACACAGCTTCTATAAATTGTTCATTGGTTATATGTGAATAATCGGTTCTATCGGTTCTATCGGTTATTTCATGCTCGTTAAGCAAATTTGGCAAACTGGTTTTTATTTGTTCGGCTGACTGACTCATATGCTCACACCTACTAATCTTAACCATGATGCTATTTTGATTAACAATGATCTAACTGAGGTGATAGAATAGCTTTGCTTGATTTCTTTTGTGCCGTCATTACCAGTGGCGGCGCGGCCTAATCTGTCCATGATTATGCGCCCTCTCTTAATGCTGCTTTATGTTCACCACCTTGAACACGCGCTTCTATCCATTCCCTTAAGTCTTTAGTCCTATATCTAACATTACGACCAATCTTAATAAAAGGGATATTATGTTCACCAGTAGAACGCCATTTAATCAATGACTTTTCAGGAGTACATATAAGCGTTGCTGCTTCGGCAGTATCGACAATGATATTGTCATCTAATGAAATGTTGCGGGGTATTGCTGACATATTGACCGCCCTATAGGGGTTTGTTGTAATTCTGGCCAATATAGAGAACTTTTAAACTTTAATAAAACACGCCTTTTTTAAAAAGTGTGTATTAATCTTTATCCTTCAATACACCTCGTCCATACCTACGCCCGTCATTAAATGGGATATTCATGTGTATAAATCCATGATTGATGTTTTCAGGGTTGCTCCTAGGCAAACCTTTTAAACTAGCCTTATACTTTTTATAAATTGCCTCAACTAATCTTCGTGATACGCCTGTTTCTTCTGCGATTGCCTCATAAAGATTACCGTCAATAGCTTTCCCGTCTAATCTTGCTTTTAACAAAGCGCCATACACTTCTTTTTCATGTTTCCTAATCAAATACTCATGTCTTTGTGTAGGTACCTTGACTTTGTTAAATCCGAAAAACTCATTGTAATCTGTGACTTTCCCGCTGTTGATTTTACTATCAAGGCTTAATAATTCATCAGTTACCCAGTCAGGTATAACGGCCTGATATTCAGCACAAACCACTAAAGCCCCTAAAATTCCGTCTCTTTCACCTTGAATGAATCTCTCGTGCATCATATCAAGATACTTTAGTACAGCATCATCACCATGTATGGCTTCAAATAACTCGGGGGATATACTTACCACTGTAACACTCCATTCAAGTGCAATCATTACGAAGGGATTAACCGAAAATAGGGTAATGAGTCCTACTTGTTGCCCGCTAAAGCTATCCGGTTAAATTTGATTATATCAGGTGCTTAGTAGTCGATATTTTATTTGTAAGCTTTTTTTCTGTGTGCGATTTTAATTACTTGAATAACAAGTTGTTGGTCGAAGATTGAATACACTACACGATAATTATTTATTCTGATTCGATAAGCATAGTCTGTGCCTACCAGCTTTTTGCAGCCATTAGGACGAGGGTCATTAGCAAGTGTTCTAATATTTTTGACAACCTTATCAGCAATGCTTCGCGGTAATTTTGCCAACTCTTTCTGTGCACTTGGCTTGATCTCAATCGCGTATGTCATAACCAATTTCTTTTAGTGCAATTTCAAAAGGTATGGTTACTTCGTCTTTACGTTCGGCAATGGCTGCCAAGTCCTCCAAGTCGTCAAGCAATTCTTGATAATCGGCCAATGACAAGATAACAGATATTTTCTCACCGTCGGCATTGGTTATAAATTGTGGTTGTGCGCTCATAGTTTCTGCTCCTTAGTGGGTAGCTGATTTATTGATGTTAACAAGATTTTCAATGTCAGGTGATACATGGTCTTGAATAAACCCGGCAATACGATCAATAGCTTGTTTCATGGTATTTGATTCGGTGCAAATATATCCACCAGTAACACAATTATCCGTGGTGTGATTCAGTAAACGCTTAATGATTGTTTCAGGTAATAATGAAGCTTCAGCAATCGTGGCGAATGTACGCCTTAAATCATGACTGCTAAATTCAATACCCGTTTTTAAGGTAATCTGATCTAGTGGCCAGCGGGGTATTGCCATCGCACTTTCAGCATTATCACCCGGAAACACAAAATTATTACCTCCTGTCAATTCTTGCAAGCTTCTCAAATAGGGCTTTAATTGTGTAGGAATGTAGGTGGTAAAGTTACTGTGATTTTTTGTCTCCATCACTGTGACCGTGTCATTTTTAAAATCTACGTTTTTCCATTCCAAATGTAAGGCTTCATTAGCCCTTAGTCCGGTATAGAGTAATAGTAACAAATAGGTTTTTGCCTTGGGGTTAGTCAACTCCAAAACAGCTTCATACCACTCTTTTAAACTATCAGCTGGAATAATGCGATTTTTGCGCGTGGGCTTGCTCCACAAATCCAACTCAGATTTTTTAAGAACATCACAAGGGTTTTCGGTGATTATTTTTAATGCTAATGCTGACCTCATTAACAGCCGTAATACCCGCATCTTGTTATCTTTGGAGGTACTATTGCCGGGTAGTGTCTTGTGCCGCTTCGCCACCATCTCACGAGTGATTGCATTAACAGGCTTGTCCAACCAGTCAGAAAATCCCTCACCTAGTTTTTTTCGATAATCGGTCGCAGTACCTTCCTTTAGTTTCAAACCTTTTTGCTCTATGTACTGAGTCATTAATTCCGACAAGGTAATCTTTTTAATTTTCTCAACACGCTTTTTTTCAGCGGGATTAATACCATTGTCTAAATCAGTTAATGCCAATGTTGCTTTTTTTCGCGCTGCATCAACGGTCATTTCTTTACACTTGCCCAAAGTAACCCGTTGAAGCTTTCCGTCCGACGTGCGCTTTAATACGCAAAATGTTTTGTTACCACTTGCACTCACCCGGCAGATTAATTTTTTATTATCAGTATCATAATAATCTTTTCTGTCCTTTTCAGGTGTAGGTAACTTTTCGATTCTTTGTTGAGTGAAATTGAATTTTTCGGCCATTTTTAATACTCCAAAGTTACCCCGGTAATTCTGTTATTCAGCCGGGGGACTGATACAAATACGACTTAGGGTTGTTTTTGTAAAAAAGTCTAAAATCCGGGGTAACTCCGGGGTAACTTTTAAACAGTATTTTAGGCATATTATAGAATACTTGAGTAATGTCAAGTAATGTAACAAATCTAGTAAATACAAGGCTTGTAAGGCATTAAGTCAGATACGGCGGGGGCTATAAAAACAGGGGGTCGGGGGACTTAAAATCCCTCGTTCGAAAGGACGTGCCGGTTCGACTCCGGCCCGAGGCACCATAGTGAAGTAAATTAAAACAAGGACTTAAGCAATTATGCCTAGTCCTTTTTTTATGCCTCTTAAATTAAACAATGATACTATTTAAAAAACAATCTGCTCAAGAAAATACAACATTTTCTCATCCATAATAACTTAATTTCCTCCCAAAACAGTATGAAAATACTTGACCTTAAGCCACTAGAGTATTATATTGATAAGTTATAATCTGAAGTCATTAACATGACGGGTTATAGCTAAAAATAATAACAATAAAATAAAGGTATAGCAATGTTAGTAGATAACAATTTCTCTAGAGTTATAAACCATCTAAATCTAGAAGTATCACAAACCATTAAAAAAACACATAACAGACTGGTGTTTTTAAGGCCAGCATTTATCGACGTTGTGTCAAGATTATCATACATACTTATAGTTACACTTGTAGGACAATTAGTTTTTTCATTCATTAAAAGTTTATACGTTTGAATAAAAAGACAATCCGATGTTTATAAAAACAACGTTGGCTTATTAAGTTTTTTCAAATGCAGGAACACTGGCTTTGCCGTTTTGAGCCAGGTTTAAACAAAGATTATATTGTGCTAACCTGGCTATATCTATTGAGCTAAAGCTCTCACTCTTTGATTTTAATTGAAACCTCAATAAATCCGTGGGTACCCCTTTTCGACTTAATCGCAAGCCACTCTTTTAATTGCGTTAATTCTACAGTCTCTTCTAACGAATCCAGGCTTTGCTTAGCCCTTAACAACCTAAAAGCTGACGACAACACGTTATAACGCTCACCAATAATACCTGCCCGTCTTAAGCCAACTGTGTTTAATCGATAATGTCGAGCCGGTCGTCCGCCAATTAATGTAAATGGAATAACATCCATATTCAGGCCTGTTGTCCCTTGCACAATAGCAAAGGAACCCACTCGACAAAACTGATGCACCACGACTGCACCACCCATAAATACATTATTGCCCACTTCAACATGACCACCTATCGCCACGTTATTAGCAAAGATCGTGTTATTGCCAATTTGGCAGTCATGAGCAACATGACTGTTGTTCATAAAATAACAACCAGAACCAATACGCGTTACACCCTCTACTTTTGAAGCCCGATGTGCCGTAAAACCTTCTCTAAAGTTATTATTGTCACCAATAATTAACCAGGAATCTGTTTCGGGTTTAAACCCCGTATCCTGAGGTAAACCACCCAACACCGCATGTGGGTGCAAAATATTGCCCTCACCCATCTTTACATGACTATGCACGACAGCATGAGCGCCAATCTGACAATGAGTGCCTATTACAGCACCGCTCTCAATCACAGCAAAAGGACCAACAATCGCATTATCTCCCAGTACAACATCGGTTGCTATGTAAGCGGTTGGGTGAATATTTTGTACCATACTAACTATCCTCGGGGATGAAATTTTGAATGTAACTCTTTTAAACGTTGACTAGCGATATGCGTGTATATTTGCGTGGTTGATAAGTCGGAGTGTCCTAACAATAACTGCACAACCCTCAAATCAGCGCCATGATTTAACAAATGGGTAGCAAAAGCATGACGTAAGGTATGAGGTGATATTTCCTTATTAATGCCTGCTTTGGTTGCATGACGCTTGATAATATGCCAAAAAGCCTGACGAGTCATGCCATCAGCACGATTGGTTACAAACAAATAATCCGATTGCTGCTGCCCCATTAAAGCCGGTCTGGCATGTTCCATATAAGCTTCTAAACAACTCATCGCATCTTCACCTACAGGCACTAAACGCTCTTTATTACCTTTACCCACTATTCTTACAACGCCTTGTCTTATACTGATTTGATCAAATTTTAAAGCCACCAGCTCAGACACTCTAAGTCCAGTAGCATAAAGCATTTCAAACATCGCTTTATCTCTGCATCCCTGCAAGTTAGTCACTTCTGGAGAGTTTAACAATAACTCGACATCATGTTCAGACAAAGAAGTGGGTAATGACCTCCCTATATGCGGAGGCTCTATCAAACCAGTTGGATCAACTGTAATACGATTCTCGCGAATATAATAACCATAAAAGCGCCGTAGACTCGATAAAATTCTAGCGGTAGAACGATTCCCTATCCCTTCTTTATATCGACTAGCTAAAAATGCTGATAAATCGGCTGTTGTTACGTCAAGCATTGATCGATCTACAAGCCATTTGGCAAAAATTCGTAAATCACTGCTGTAAGCAGACAAGGTATTCTCACTTAAACCTTGCTCCACCCAAACCGCATCAAGAAACTGCTCTATCAACACAGAGGAGGTCATTTAAATAAACCTCGACTCATAATTCAATAGTCTGGATTTAATCGTCATGAAATCCCCCTCAGTTTGACCACAATAACCACCCAGACCCGCAACTGAAACAACTCGATGGCAAGGAATGATGACTGGGTAGGGATTGTCTCTACACGCATTACCCACCGCACGAGCAGAAGATTCAATGATGCTGGCTAGTGCGGAATAAGTCAAAGTAGTACCTAAAGGAATGTTATTAAGTGCAGCCCAAACACGATGACGATAATCAGTACCATGTTTTAACAGCTTAACGCTAATAGACTGAGATGGGGTTATCCAAAAGGCAGCGAATTTTTGTTGAAGCTCATGATCCTGAGAGTCGTTAGCCGTAACAGTCAGATCCCAGTCCATTTGACAGATAACACCGTTTCTATGAATTAAAGACAAAGTACCTGCAGGTGTATTCACATTAAGTACTTCCTCAGATCCCAAACAACGATCAATCCATTCAATAATAAATGCCACATTACCCACTGTAATCGAAAAACAGCATTAGTTAATTACTTAATAGAATAATTAACCTCGTGCCAGTATCGCTTGATTTTACGCCTCTCTAACCGCTTTTGCATCTGATTGGTGATGAACGCCAAGGTAAACTTATTAAAATATTCAGCTAAACAAGTACTTAAGTTTAACCCAGTATTAGACTATCTTCGAATAACTGATAATTTAATAGGTTTTCAGATAAGTAATTTCAAATTAAACTTTCAGGAATATTGTTATCCAGAAGGTCTATAGCAAGTGATTTTGGAAATTTAATTTTTGAAAGGCCAAAAGGTACGTAGCGATACCAAAGTCAAGCAGTTTAGAACTGTTTTCGGCGGTTTTGCATACTTACACCCACTAATAACTATATGTACCAATATGTTATCCCGTCACATTATTTGTCCCATGAGCCATTATTTCTTAGGGCTTTTCTTCAAAAGATTAGGTCAATTACACGAAGTTAACGAAATAGATGATAATCTGTTATATTAACGATTCAAACTATTGAAAAACACTTAAGCCCCCTCTATATCTATCAAGTCTTTGCTGTATCTTTTCAGCTAGATTAACTCATATGATAATATATTTATCAGAAATACAGCTGCCATTACAAGTACTAGCTATAAGTTTATATTATGAAACCTATTTTTGCCGATGATGCTGCTATTAAAGTGGCGGCTAAATTAATAAGTCAAGGTCGTTTAGTGGCTTTTCCCACTGAAACAGTCTATGGTTTGGGCGCAGATGCATCTAACCCCATAGCAGTTAACCGAATATTTCAAGCCAAGGGTCGGCCTTCCGATCATCCTCTTATTGTTCATATTGCTAGCGTTGAAAGCCTTAGCGACTGGGCAATCAACATCCCTGATACTGCAATAAAGCTAGCTAATCACTTTTGGCCCGGTCCACTTGCTATCATTTTAAATAAAAAACCAGAAGTTCCACTTGAAGTAACTGGCGGCCAATCTACTGTTGGTTTACGTATGCCTGATCATCCTGTTGCATTACAATTATTAAAAGTATTTGGTGGAGGAATTGCTGCACCCTCTGCTAATCGTTTTTGCAGAATAAGTCCTACTCAAGCTGCACATGTTGAAGAAGAACTAGGATCCGTTGTAGACATGATTCTTGATGGCGGTGTTTGCGGGGTCGGTGTGGAATCTACTATCGTAGACTTAAGCGGAAATATCCCTAAACTTCTAAGACCAGGTCATATTACCCGCCAAGAAGTTGAAGCTGTTTTACAAGCTGAACTTAAAGTTGTGGAAAACCGAGAAGAGCCATCCAATCCATCTGATGTCCGTGCACCGGGAATGATGGCGATCCATTATGCCCCATTAACGGTTGCTATGCTTTGCCCATATGATCGACTGACTGATATTATAAAGATACTAAGCCTTCAAAATAAAACGATTGGCCTGCTCGCATATCAATATAACCCACCTGATAACAGAGGATTACACCTACTTTGCATGCCTGAACAGGCCGACAGTTATGCTCAAATCTTATACGCTTCTTTACGTGACTTAGATAGTCGTGAGCTTGATGTAATCCTGATAGAGCAACCTCCAGAAACAGAGTCTTGGCAGGCAATCAATGATCGACTTGGCAAAGCAACCACACTCTCTTGGTCAAATCATTAGTGCCAGTGATTCTTTTAAAGTAATTCTTATAAATAGGATGTCTATTTTTCGGTCTTTTCACTTTCTAACGCGGCTGCTAATTGTATTGCTGGTAAATAGCCCGGATAAACGTTGCCATTTTCTGAGATAATCATTGGAGTACCTTTTACATCAAATTCGGCAGCTAGTTGCATGTGTTCATCTACAGGATTATCACAGGTTTTACTCGGAACATTCTGATCCTTTTTAGCTGCGGTTAATGCAGCATTACGATCATTAGCACACCAAACAGAAACTGCTTTATTATAAGAATCAGAATCTTTACCCGCTCTTGGAAAAAACATATACTGAATGGTAATTCCTTGAGCAAGATACTGATCTAATTCAGAGTGTAACTTACGGCAATACCCGCAATCTATATCAGTAAAGATAGTTACGGTATATTTAGCTATTTTAGGCTTAAATACAATCATGTTAGCTACCCCCATTTTTGCGATAGCTGATTTTCTTGTGCCATTTAGCTTTTCTTCAGTTAAATCCTTTTTGGCTGCTATATCAACAAGATGTCCTTGTAATAAATACTTACCATCTTCAGATACATAATATAGATTAGCTCCAATTGTTAGCTCATAAAGACCTTTAACAACCGACGGCTTAACAGAATCAACTTTAATAGAGGGCATTGATCTTGTAATTGATTGCCTAATAGCTGCTTCATCTGCTTTAGCAACTGACAGCGTCGATCCGAATACGGTTATTGCAATGAACATAATAACTTTTTTCATGACTTTTATGTTTTCCTTAAATGAATTATTAAATAATTAAATCATCTTATATCAATTTAATGTTATTAAGTTTTGATTAGTGAAATAACCGCTGAATATCCAGAAACATCGCTAGAGACATTAAGGATAATAAAAAAACCATTCCTGCCTGCTGAAAAAAACCTTGGATCTTCTCTGAAATAGGCTTTCTACGAATTGCTTCCAAAGCAAAAAACATTAAATGGCCACCATCGAGAACAGGTACTGGAAATAGATTGATAACACCTAGACTAACACTAACTAAAGCCATAAACTTAATGAATGAGACAAAGCCCATATCTGCAGATTCCCCAGCATATTGCGCAATACTGATAGGGCCACTTAAATTATCTACTGAGGCCTTTCCAATCAACATTTTACCCATCATTTTTAATGTTGAAGAGGAATAATACCAAGTAGTTTCAAAAGCTACCGGGATCGCAGCTAAGGGATCCAGTGAATATTCAACACTGACGGACTTGATTAAATCTTCAGGAATATAAACAGAAGCTCCAATTTTACCTTCTGACTTTTGCTCAGCTTGAACACTTTTTGGAGTAATGCTGATTGG
This sequence comes from uncultured Methylococcaceae bacterium, assembly GCA_903866825.1. GTDB lineage: Bacteria > Pseudomonadota > Gammaproteobacteria > Methylococcales > Methylomonadaceae > Methylobacter_C. The sequence continues at coordinate 33,035 of CAIPPE010000038.1, read as the reverse complement.
AATTTGTACACCATCACGCTCTATTTTTAAGTCAATAGAGATGTCAGGGTTGGCTCTAACAATATCAACCCATTGCTTCCAATCATTTATGGGTACTCCATTAGCACTCATAATTAGATCACCCTTTTTTAAGCCCGAAGCCAGTGCGGCACTATCCGGCAACACCTTTCCTATTATAGGTTTTAATTGAGGTGACCAAGGCTTAAAGCCAAGCTTTTGATACAGTGAATCTGGATTCTTAATGCTTTCTTCAGTCAATGCAATAACTTTAAGACTTTGTTTTTCTTCTAAATTTTTGACTGTAACATTAATAGCCAGATTACCATCTAATGCAGCGGCAACAATAACACTCATAGCTTCAGTCCAGGTAGGCGTTATTTTTTCATTAACCGAAATAATTTCATCGCCTTCCGTAAAACCAGAATTATAAGCCAAGGTATCCGGCCCAACTTGACCTATGATTGGTTTTATTCCTGTTTCACCAATTACTAAAGCCACCCAAAATAAAAAAACTGCGAGTAGTAAATTAAATACTGGACCAGCTGCCACAATGGCTGTTCTTACTAAAACAGACTTTCTATTGAAAGCAAAGGCCAAATCTTCAGCTTTAACATGATCTTCTCGTTCATCAACCATCTTGACATAACCACCGAGAGGAATCGCCGATAAAACGTATTCTGTTGTTTTAGCATTTTTTTGATAGGACCATAAAACCTTTCCAAAGCCTACTGAAAAGCGAAGAACTTTCACACCTAGTTTACGAGCCACCCAAAAATGACCGAATTCATGAAATGAAACCAGTGCCCCAATAGTGATAACGAAATAAAATAATTTATGAAGTAAATCCATTACTGGGTCAGCTCGGCAATGACTTGTTTAGAAACCAGTCTAGCTTGGTGGTCGGCCTCTAAAATAATGGCAAGTGTGTCAGCTGGCTTTACTTCAAATTGATTCATACAACGCTCGATGATTAATGGAATATCAGTGAAACGTACTAGTTCATTTAAAAAGGCCTCTACAGCAATTTCATTGGCTGCATTTAAAACAGTGGGTATTATCCCGCCTAGATTTATTGCTTTATAAGCAAGACGTAAACACGGAAAACGTTCTAAATTAGGCTCTTCAAAATCCATGCGTCTGACGTCAAAAATATTTAAAGGTTCAACACCTGATTCAAAGCGTTCTGGCCAAGCCATTGAATAGGCAATTGGTACGCGCATGTCTGGATTACCCATTTGTGCTAGAACTGTCCCATCAATATAATCGACCATCGAATGAATGATACTTTGAGGATGAATTACAACTTGAATTTGATCTGGTTTCATCGCGAATAAAATACAGGCTTCAATCATTTCGAGGCCTTTATTCATCATAGTTGCGGAATCTACAGAAATTTTTCTACCCATATCCCAATTTGGATGAGCAACAGCTTGAGCTGGTGTAACATTAATCAATTGATCAATTGGCATTTCACGAAAAGGGCCACCAGAAGCAGTCAATAAAATTCGTCTAGCCTGCTTTGCCTGCATCCCAGATTTGTAACCAGCCGGCATACATTGAAAAATAGCGTTATGTTCGCTATCAATGGGTAATAATTGTGCGCCTGAGTCAGCCACTGCCTGCATAAATATATCGCCAGACATCACTAGAGCTTCTTTATTCGCTAATAGAATAATTTTACCCGCTTTCGCTGCTGCTATACTCGGTAACAAGCCTGCTGCACCAACAATTGCAGCCATGACTGAATCAACGCTTTCCAAAGTTGATACAAACTCCAGCGATTGGGCACCAGAAAGCACTTTTATATCAGCAATAGCAGTGTTTTTAATTGTTTCTGAAAAAACTAAAGCTTTTGTTTCATCAACGACAACAGCATATTCCGGGTTATGTACCAGGCATTGTTCGAAAAGCAAGTCAATATTGTTATTTGCAGTTAAAGCAATGACTTTGTATAGGTCAGAATGTCTAGCGACTACATCTAGCGTACTAACACCAATAGAACCAGTCGCTCCGAGTATGCAGATACCTTTCATGAAACTAACCTATAAACAAAAAATATACAGCCATAGAAAAAAGGAATAGCGGCAATTAAACTATCGATCCTATCTAATACTCCACCGTGCCCAGGTAACAATGTACCACTGTCCTTAACTCCACGTTGACGTTTTACTACGCTAATAAAAAGATCACCATAAATTGAAATCAAAACTGTTAAAACGGATAACAGGATAAAATCTGAAGCAATCATGACTTGGAAGCCATAACCCACACTTAAAACAGCACCACAGATCAAACCAGAAATCAATGCTCCGTACATACCTGCTACCGTTTTTCCGGGACTTATTTCTGGTGATAGCTTTGTTACGCCCCATTTTTTACCAGCAAAGAATGCAGAAATATCAGCAACCCAAATCAAAATTAAAAAATACATGGTCATTTCTGTACCATAAAATGATCTCAATCTTGACAGAAACATCCATGCGGATAATAAAATAAACCAACCTATTAATCCTTTATAATGAGTTTTTAATTGTAGATTTAGGACGCCTGTAGGCGCATTTCTGATTAAGATCATTACCAAGATCCAAAACAATACCGGCGGTATAACTAACCATTCCAGAATTCCAGAATAGTCTCGTACATCAGGCCAGTCAGTAAGTTGGGCAATCAGTTCAAGTATTTGCGTCCAGAAATGTACACCTAACATTGGCCCAATTAATAACAACAAAAATAATATTCTTTTATATAGAGCCGAAATGCCAGCAAGGTTAGTCCACTCCCAAGCAGCTAATAGAGTAATTATTCCTATCAACAATGAAAAAAATTCTATGGGTAGTTTGAATACTGCTAACGCAATCAGGGTAGCAAGTACCGATGCTGTAATAATTCGTTTTAGTAACATTTTTTGTAAGCTATTAAGTAATAAAATTATAAAGAGACTGATTTATTAAGAACTTGTTCGCTGGTGTGTCCAAAGCGCCGTTGCCGACCTTTAAAGCTCTTGATAGCCTCTTCAAGGGAATTTTGGTCAAAATCAGGCCAAAGTGTTGTTGTGAAATACATTTCCGTGTAGGCTAGCTGCCATAATAAAAAATTGCTAACTCTTTGCTCCCCACCGGTTCTTATGAATAAATCTGGATCGGGAAGGTCTGCCGTGGATAGATGTTGCTCAATTAACTGTTCATTAATATCTAGCTTGTCTATAGCTCCAGTCTCTATTTTTTCAGCTATTTTCTGGAATGCCTGACACACATCCCAATGTCCACCGTAATTAACAGCAATAACTAATGTCAATGCGGTATTGGCTTGAGTTTGTATCTCACTGTCTATCATTTTTTTCTGCAAACTTTCTGGAAATGCAGATCTATCGCCAATAAATCGCAGGCGAATGTTATTTGAGTGAAGCTTATCAATCTCTCTTTGAAGTGATGACATAAAAAGCGACATTAGTAGCTTAACTTCAGATTCTGGCCTACGCCAATTTTCACTGCTAAAAGCAAATAAAGTCAGTACCTCAACACTGTTTTTAGCACAATATTCGGTAATTTTTTTTACGGCTTTTACACCTGCTCTATGTCCAATCGCTCTAGGCATAAATCTTTTTTGCGCCCACCGACCATTACCATCCATAATGATGGCAATATGGCGGGGATTATTATCCGACTGTAATTCCTGAGACTGGTTAGGCATTATTACTATCCATTAAATAGATAAAAGATCTACCTCTTTAGCTTCTAGTAGTTTTTCAACTTCTTTAACATACTGATCAGTTATTTTTTGTATTTTTTCTTCTGCAAGGCGTGCCTCATCTTCTGAAATCAGTTTTTCTTTTAAAGCTTCTTTTATTTCTGAATTAGCATCACGACGAATATTTCTAATAGCTACTCTTCCATTTTCAGATTCATTCTTCACTACTTTAACTAAAGCACGCCGACGCTCTTCCGTTAATGCAGGTAAGGGTATTCTGATAGTCATACCATTTGTCGCTGGATTCAAGCCAAGATCTGACTTTAAAATCGCTTTTTCAATAGCCTGTACCATTCCCTTTTCCCAAGGCGTAATTGTCAGGGTTCGAGCATCTTCAACGGCTATATTAGCTACTTGAGACAAAGACGACTCAGTACCATAGTAGGTCACACTTATTTGATCTAATAAACTTGGATGAGCCCGGCCCGTCCTGATTTTTGAAAATTCATGTTTTAAAGATTCAATGCTTTTAGCCATTCGGGTTGCTGCATCTTGTTGAATATCACTAATCATCAATTTCTTCCTCGCTCTATAAGAGAGCCAATCTCTTCGCCCATCATTAATCTCATGACAGCACCTTGTTCAAAAATATTCATTACTCGCATTGGCACATTGTTATCCCTACATAAGACCAATGCGGTTGTGTCCATGACATTTAGACGCTGATCTAGCGCCTCATCATAGGTTAATCTTGGATAAAACACAGCATCTTTTATCTTTTGAGGATCAGCTGAATATACCCCTTTAACTTTAGTCGCCTTAATCATTAGCTCAGCGTTGATTTCAATGGCTCTTAAGCTCGCTGCTGAGTCAGTAGTAAAAAATGGATTACCAGTTCCAGCTGCAAAAATAACCACACGGCTCTTTTCTAAATGCCTTACAGCCCTACGACGAATATAATCTTCACAGACCTGATTGATTTTAAGCGCTGACATTACTCTGACCTGCTGACCATGTGACTCTAAAGCGTCTTGCATAGCCAAAGCATTTATGACCGTAGCTAGCATCCCCATTTGGTCGCTGGTAACCCTATCTAAACCTTCAGCAGCTTTTTCAGCGCCCCGTAGAATATTTCCACCACCAATGACTAAACCGACCTGAACACCAAACTCACACAATTCTTTAATTTCAGTTGCCAAGCGTTTAATAATATCAGAATCAATACTACCACCCGTCTCACTCATTAAAGCTTCGCCGCTTAATTTAAGCAAAATTCTTTGGTAAATTGGTTTATTCATAATATTATGGGGCTCAAAATTTTTGGTTGGATAGTTATTATCCAACATTTATAGATACATGAATTGGGTTGCTAAAAATAGCAACCCAAAACAAATGGCCTTAAACTCCTCTAACTTGTGCCATTACTTCTTCGGCAAAGTTTTCTTCTTTTTTCTCTATACCTTCACCCACTTCAAAACGAGTAAAACGAACAGCTTTGTTACCTTTTGATTCAATTAATTTACCAACAGTTACTTTATCATCTTTGATAAAAGGTTGACCTAATAAAGTAACTTCAGCTAAGAACTTTCTAATTTGACCAGAAATCATTTTTTCTATGATATCAACTGGTTTGCCACTTTCTGCTGACAAGGCACGGAAAATCTCTTTTTCTTTTTCAATAATGTCAGTAGGTACATGCTCTTCAGACACATAATTTGGCTTGCTTGCTGCGATGTGCATAGCAATATCTTTTCCTAATTCTGAATCAGAAGCCGCCAACTCAACAATTACACCAATCTTGCTACCGTGCAAATAGCAGGCTGTACCGCCTTCATCAGATTTGAATTTCTCAAAACGTCTGACAGTAATATTTTCACCTAAAGTTGAAATTAGGCCGCGACGGATTTCGTCGACAGTTACGCCATCTTCTAATGGCAAAGCCAATAATTCTTCTTCTGAGTTAATTTGATCTGCGTTCAATAACGCAGTAGTTACACTATTCACAAAATTAACAAAACCATCTGCTTTAGCAACAAAATCTGTTTCGCAATTTATATCGACAATCGCAACTGCTTTTCCATCTTGACTAACTTTAACGCCGATAATGCCTTCTGCTGCTATACGACCTGACTTTTTATCAGCCTTAGCCAAACCTGCTTTACGCATATTTTCAATCGCTAGATCCATGTCACCATTAGCTTCAACTAACGCTTTTTTACACTCCATCATGCCGGAGCCAGTTCTTTCACGAAGTTCCTTAACCAATCCTGCACTAATTGTAATACTCATTTCTGCATTTCCTCAATATATCATCACTATAAAAACGCCCCCAAAAGGAGGCGTTTTTTTGCCTAATGTAGCATTTAACTTCTAACTAAAATAATTTAAAAGTTAAATTTATAATTAATTTGTTGCAATCTCTGCTTCCTCAACAAAGTCATCAGGCTTTGCTGATAAGCTTAAGGTTGCACCTTTAGCTTCCAACACGGCTGAAGAAACACTTTCACAGTAAAGTTTAACTGCACGAATAGAATCGTCGTTACCAGGGATAATGTAATCAATTTTTTCAGGTGAATTATTAGAATCAACAATACCAACGACTGGAATGCCTAATTTTTTTGCTTCGCTGATGGCATTTTTTTCATAGCCAACGTCAAGTACAAAAATAACATCAGGAACGCCCTTCATATCTTTAATGCCGCCAAGACTACGTTCTAATTTTTCAAGTTCACGCTCCATACCTAACGCTTCTTTCTTGCCGAAACGTTGATAAAGAGTACCGTCAGCTTTCATGGCTTCTAATTCTTTAAGACGATTAATCGATTTTTTAATCGTTTTGAAGTTTGTCATCATGCCACCTAACCAACGATGATTAACGTAAGGCATACCACATAAAGTTGCTTGTTCTGCAACCACTTTACGTGCTGACTTTTTAGTGCCCACAAACAAAATAGTCCCTTTGTTTGCTGTCATCTGACCCAGATAATTCATAGCATCATTAAACATTGGAAGCGTTTTTTCCAAATTAATAATATGGATTTTGTTACGGGCTCCAAAAAGATATGTTTCCATTTTCGGATTCCAATAACGAGTTTGATGTCCAAAGTGAACACCCGCTTCAAGCATTTGACGCATGGATACTGCTGCCATTTATTTCTCCTAAGTTTTAAAATCGGAATTGTTTATTCCGAGTTGGGTTGTGCCTCCGCCTATCCCGTTTGATAACCAACTTCAGTTAAGAAGTCAGCACCCTATCAAACGTGACGATAAGCGTGAGTATTTTTTACAAAAATGAACTTACCTTTATATCATAATTTAAACTTTACAACAAGGAAACCTCTGTTAAAATCACTGCATTTGTAAGTGTAAGGCCAATACAGATCTCTTTGGCATTAATCCCTGACTACGACCTAACTAAAACGCCTATGAGCATCATCATAAAAACCCCAAGTGAAATTGAAAAAATGCGTATTGCCGGTAAATTGGCAGCTGAAGTATTAGAAATGATAGAACCTTTTGTTGTTCCAGGCGTAACAACAAACGAGCTAGACCAAATATGCCATGATTATATTGTAAATATTCAGGATGCCATCCCTGCTCCACTCAATTACCACGGCTTTCCTAAATCCATCTGCACATCGATTAATCAAACTGTTTGTCACGGCATTCCTTGTGATAAAAAACTAAAGTCTGGTGATATTGTAAATATTGACATTACCGTTATCAAAGATGAATATCATGGCGATACCAGCAAAATGTTTTGTGTTGGGGAAGTGAGTCCGCATGCTAAACGGCTTATTAAAATAACTGAAGAAGCCATGTTCATGGGTATAAAACAAGTAAAGGCAGGCGCAAAACTTGGTGATATTGGTCACGCCATACAAAAGCATGCCGAATCAAATCGCTATTCAGTTGTTAGAGACTTTTGCGGACATGGTATTGGTAAAAAATTTCACGAAGAGCCGCAAGTATTACATTATGGTAAAGCTGGTACAGGTTTAGAACTTGAAGCAGATATGATAATAACTATCGAACCCATGATAAATTTAGGCAAAAAAGATGTTAAAGTGCTTTCAGATGGTTGGACAGCTGTAACCAAAGATCGAAGCCTTTCAGCACAATTTGAACACACCATTTTAGTGACGACGGACGGCTATGAAATTCTGACTTTACGTAAAGAAGAGCGTGATTGCATTGAATAAATATATCAACACAAGTATTTTTGAAAAACCAGATTGCTTGCTGCATTTCAAGAGCTTAATCAAACAAAAAGATATTGAATTAAAATCAAAATTTAATCCTCATCGGTCCGTTTCTAACCTTCTTAAAGAAAAATCAGATTTTATTGATCTGATCCTGAGTGTTTGCTGGGAACATTTTTTAGGATCACACTCAAAACAATTAAGTTTATGCGCGGTAGGTGGATTCGGACGAAGAGAACTGTTTCCACACTCAGATATTGATATTATTATTCTGCTTGACTCTGAAGATACCCCACCTTATCAGGAGAAGCTAAGTAATTTATTTACTTTCCTATGGGATATAGGCCTTAAACCAGGCCATAGCGTCCGCACAATTGACGAATGTGCTTTGGCAGCTATTAATGATCAAACGATTATGACCAGTCTAATGGAAATTAGCTTAATTGCCGGGTCAACCGTGCTTTATGATGAGCTCAAATTACGCATTACACCTGATAAGATATGGCCTTCTGATCAATTTTTTGCAGCCAAAATGGAAGAACAACGCCTGCGCTATACAAAATTCCATGAGACGGCTTACAACCTGGAGCCCAATATTAAAGAAGGACCCGGAGGCTTGCGGGATATGCAAGTCATCGCTTGGGTTTTTAAGCGCCATTACAACTCTTCAACGTTAAAAGAACTCATTAAATATGATTTCTTACCCGAATCTGAATATGCAGAACTTATTTCTGCACGAGATGTACTTTGGCGAATTCGTTATGCTCTGCACCTATTAACTAACCGAGCTGAAAACAGAATTATTTTTGACTACCAACATGATCTAGCGGAACTGTTTGGCTTTAGCTCAGAAAATCAAGGACACAATCAGGACGTTGAGCAGTTCATGCAGTTTTATTTCAAAACGGTTCAAGGACTTGAACGACTTAATGAAATGTTGTTACAGCTTTTTAATGAGCGTTTTATTACTGGAGAAACAGAAAGTAAAACTATTGCCATCAACGATAAATTTGTTGCTATTAACGGTTATATTGAAGCCGTCAACAACAACTTGTTTGAGCAGTATCCCCTCGCATTGTTAGAGGTGTTTTTGTTGCTCCAGCTTAATCCATCACTGATTGGAATCCGTGCCAACACGCTACGCCTCATTCGAAAAAATCTTCATCTGATTGATTCAGACTTTAGAAATAACAAAAAAGCCAATCAGTTATTTATAGAAATATTTCGTCGACCGCGCGGCTTAACTCATGAATTAAGACGCATGAATCGCTATGGAATTCTAGCCGCTTATTTACCTAACTTTTCAAACATAGTTGCCCGTATGCAATATGATTTATTTCATATTTATACCGTTGATGAACACACTTTGTTTGTAATTCGTAATTTAAGGCGTTTCGCATTAGATACCCATAAAAATGAGTTTCCTATGTGTAATACTGTCTTTAAACATATAGAAAAACCAGAAATACTCTATATTGCAGCTTTATTCCACGACATTGCAAAAGGCTTAAATGGAGATCATTCAGCAATCGGTGAAAATATCGCTCGCACTTTTTGTATTCAACATGACTTTTCTACTCATGATACTGAGTTAGTGAGCTGGTTAGTTAAAAGTCACCTGATTATGTCGATGACGGCGCAGAGGAAAGACATTAGTGACCCCGATGTTATTCATGAATTTGCGCAAACAGTTGACAATATTGAATACTTAAATCATTTGTACTTACTTACAGTAGCAGATATTAGAGCCACTAACCCAGAACTATGGAATGCATGGAAAAACTCGCTACTTAATGAACTGTATTCTGTAACGCACAAAGCTTTAAAACAAGGCCTGCAAAATCCTGTCGCACTGACAGATCGAATCCGCGAAAACAAACAAGAAGCCAAAAACGAGCTAATTAAGCTAGGGATTGCCAATGAAATTATCGATAAAGCATGGCAACATACTAATGACGATTATTTTTTACGGTACTCAGCAGATGAAATTGCCTGGCACACCCTGGCGATTGCCTCATCAAAAGAAATGGATCTGCCTTTAGTTTTACTGCGCACAAAAAACCAGCGTGGAAGTGCAGAGGTTTTTGTTTACACCAAAGACAAAGGCCCTGTTTTTTCAATTAGTACTGCCACACTTGATCAATTAGGACTGACTATTCTTGATGCCAGAATCATTACTACTCAAGACAATTATGTACTTAACAGCTTCCAGGTACTTGAACAAACCGGCAAACCCATTAATGAGTTTTGCCGGGAAGCCCACATTTGCTCGGCTTTACGCAGCAATTTGCTAAACGGTGAAATAAAAGATCAAATCAATATTTACCGACAATCAAAATCTAGGCAAGCGCTGCACTTCCCGATATCCACTAGTATTAAATTTGTATCCGACTCGTTAAAGCGATACACGATTATTGAAATTATTACTACAGACCATGCCGGGCTTTTATCAAAAATAGGTCGTGCTTTTGTTAATCAGGATGTTAATCTACTCAGTGCAAAAATAACAACCATAGGCAGTCGCGCCGAAGATATGTTTTATGTCACTAACCAGGCATTAGAACCCATTAACGATAAGAAAAAACAAAACGAAATCCGCAATGATATACTCAGAATGCTGGAGAACTGATCTGCTATAATCTAACCAACATTATAAAAAGTAGTTAATTGCTCCAATTAGAGGAGTGCGTGGATTTAATGACAATTTGACAGACAAGGTATCTAATAAAGGTAAAAATCGCCCCTTTGCTTTAAAAGCGGCGATAAAACCGCCTTCCTGGAGAGCAGGTAATATTTTAGGCCCAATACCACCACCGATATAAACCCCTCCTGTAGCTAAAGACTTTAAAGCCAGATTACCGGCTTCTGCAGCGTATATTTCCACAAAGAGTCTTAAGACCTGAACACAACAAGGGTCTTCACCTGTCACACCTAACCGGGAAATAACAGCATTTCTATCTTGATCGATTGTTAATTCGGTCACTTCAGTACAAGGAGAAGCCAGCCCCTCTTCACACAAAAAATCATACAAATTGCTAAACCCAACACCTGCCAAAATACGCTCATAACTAACGTGTTCAGGCGTTTTCTTTCTAAGATATTTTAGTAACTGATCCTGTAATTCATTTTGAGGAGCAAAATCGGTATGACCACCCTCTGTCGCTAATGGATGATGAGCAGAACCATCCCAAAATAAAATAGCTTCTCCTAAACCCGTCCCTGCTGCAATCACCGCAACATTACCTGTTTGTGGTATCGCTTTTGGGTTTAATTCCACAAGATCTTCTTCAGGTAAGTATTTCATACCCACAGCCATCGCTTCTAAATCATTCAGGAGCTTTACTTTGCTAGTATTCAACCTTGCTTTTAGGTCGTTTCCATCCAATAACCAAGGCAGGTTAGTGGTCTGGCAGCGTTGATTGACCACTGGGCCAGCAATTCCAAAACACGCAGATTCAATCACTTGGTCTTCAGATAAGAAATCATTCAAAATCTCATCAAACGTAGAATATTGTTGGCTGGGGTATGATTGTTCCTGCAAACGGCTCAATAAACCTCCAGCATCCTTTGTCAAAAGCGATAAAACGGTTTTTGTTCCACCAATGTCGCCCGCTAAAATCACTGTCTTCTCCTTTAATTATTGTCTAGTAGATGTATTAATGCATCCAGAATACCATTAGCCACACTATGGGGCGGTAACCTATAAAAATCTTGCCAGGCTAATGCCGTATAAGCTTCATAGTTTTCTGTATTTTCAGGATGGGCTTGCAACCAACTAATCCTGACAGCATGACCAATTATAATATCGGTTAACAGAATATCATCAATGTGTAACTGGGCATTATCTCTAAAAATAGAGGCTAATGCCTTTAACGCTTCAGCAGTGAGTTGTCGATAGACTGGAGATTGAATCTTATTCAGTAAATGACTCACTTGGAGCTTAAAACTCTGCTCACCCTTGGTCATTTGTGACAGTATGTTTTCACTATCCAGACGATTTTTGCTGCTTAGTTTACCGCCCATCATCAAGCCTTTGCAATGATGCAGGATATCCCAGACAGAGCCATAAAAAGCATTGCTCTCTCTACCCACACTGCCTTGTTGTTCGCGCCAGTCATACCAGTCAATACTACCTTCACGATCTTTAGGATCAATCGTTTTAGAGAAACGAGCGCTGCCTAATTTACGACACTCACCCTCATAATGTAGAGTTTCGACCCGATCTAATTGTTCCTCTGTATTACTATAGTCTTCAAGTGTTTCCCTTAACCTTCTCGACAATAGTGAAGGAGATAAGGAAAAAACCCTATTAAATGCCTGATCCAATGAGTCATTACCCGATTCACGTTTCTGCCTGACAATAATTAATTGCAGAATATGGCCCACTCGAATCGTGTGCATATCCGTAAACAATTCCGGATTTGATTTAATAAGCATTCCCAAATAAAGAATCAATTCCTGAATAATAATATGCTCGCTGGTATCCGTATTATTATAAGTTCGGATAATCTGAAGAATTTCTGAAGAGTCAGCAGGACGCAATAAAGTGGCTTTACCACTATAAGCCCTGCCTAAGGTCAAAGCATGTTGCCTGACCAATATTTCTGTAGCCGCTTGTTCAAGATTAATATCATACTTGCCTAACAACCCTGCACACCGTCTGACAATTGCCCAGACATGCTGATCCCCGGCGCGTTCGTACAACTCATCCAGTAAATCCCCTACACTAGCCACTAGCCCTTCTGCATTAACTAAACCCGTTGAATAGCTTAAACCATGCCTCCCACTCAACAGGGTTAATACTTCCAGTTGAGCATACAAATTCACGCTGGATTTTAAATGTTCAAGTAAAACATCATCAGTCGCAACCTCCCATTCATTCAACAAAACCGACTCTAATGGGTGTGAAGCTTCTGCAACAAAAGGTAGTACTTGAGAAAATGGCCGCTCAACGTCCTCCCATGAAGCTTGTGAAAACTGAAAGTCATGCAAATAATTGATCTTTTCATAGCTGGATGTCTCAGCAAACTCTAACAAGGTTCCAAGTTGGACAGGAATCCCTTTAGTTTCCCCCTGTTTTAACTCATTGATAAATTCAATCAGATTATCGCTGTGACGACTATCCAGCATATTCTGTTTAATCGTCATGGCGACCAGTGGATTGCCTTGCCTGTCCCAATGCTTATAGATATAAGATAACTCAACCCGGAGTCTCTTAATCAGTAAACGGTTATCCAAGGCCAGATAGAATCCCTTTTGATTAAGGCATTGCGGCAGGAATAATAAGGGCTCACCCGCCAAGGTATAGAGCTTTGATGTTGCTAAGGTACGTAATTGCCGTAAAGGCCTTCCTGTTAAACCAATCCGGTCATTTCTACCGACATGGGTGTAAGCCTGTGCTAATTCATTGGCTTCTCTAATTTGAATAGGCGCAATCTCGACCAGGGTTTGTGCAGAAATTCCATGTTCAAGCAATCGGGCCTGAACCGCTTCATCCTGAGCCAATATCTGAATTTGTAAATGATACTCCTGCTTCTTTTTAACTTGTTTATGGCGATCCAAAGGATCAATGTCATCACAGGTTAATAGGTCATCCTGAATGAGACAACCCAATATATACAAACTTTGCGCCCAGACCAATGGCACGTTTTCATTAGGCACCCGCTCCTGACTATGTGGATTGGCTTTTTCTGCAGCAATCAACTCTTTTGGAACAATATACAGTTCAGGTAATAATAGCTGTCCATTTTGTTCAACTAACAAGCCTTCCAGCTTTTTGCGATAATCCAAAGCGGCTTCGGTATTGTCCGCGCATAAATTATTAAGCAATAAATAAGTAAAAAACAAAGGCCACTCGCATTCAATATGCATAAACTGTTTAAGTTCATGCGGATCATAGTGCAAGCGTTTACTATCCTCTATGACGGTTTGATGACCATCTAATAAAAACCGTTTACATCCATAACGCCCTTCTAGCTTTTCACAAATAAGTGCTTCTGTTTTAGCTCTTATGGTTTGATTATCTATGGCAAAAGCAGGAAAGCCAGTAATACTCAAAACGGCCGAGTCTACTTCTTTAGAAATTGATTCTCTGGGCAGTAGTGATTCCAGGGTAATACGCGTACGCGCAATGTCATCACTGATGACATGCACAACAGAGGCTTGTCCACCGTCTTTACCAAATAAATTAAATCCAGACAAAGCTTCCAGTGCCGCTTTAGCCATACCAATTGAACTGGCATTGAGTTCAGCAATCCCGTGATTAATTTTATTGCCACGCTCCCAAATACCATAATCCGGCGTACGGTAAGTACGGCTGATATAGTGCACCAGATTTTGTACAAAGTTAACTTCGTCGATGGTAAAAACGATGCGTAACCCTGATGCCGTCATCTGAGCCAGCATCAATAAAAACAGGGAAGTTGCATCCAGTTGCAGATGCCCCCATTCGCTGTCACCGACAACGACTCCACCCGACTTTGTATCATATTTAGCGTGTAACGCATCCATCGGATTCTGGGATTGCTTAAACTTTTCAACCTTGGGTGCTTGCCGCATCATGGCTGTTAATAGGCCACGCATTAATTTAACAACACTTTGCTCCAGGACGTAAGTCCGACCCTGCTTATCTTCTACACGCCGATAGGCCAGAGCCAGCCCCCAAGCGGCAAGAATGCTATAGACATTATCTCGAACCCAGGCATCGGTATAATTACCATGAACATTAACGGCAGTACTGGCAGGGAGCAAGCCAGTAACCCAGTCCTGCCTCTTTAGTATGATGTCTTGAACTTGTTGGTAGTAAGTATCAAGTTTGTCGCTGGAATCATTCAATTTCATGGTTTATAGGATGCCGATTTCTATTGAGAAACGTTATATTAGTAATAACCTAATGCACATTATATGCCATCAATAAAAGCGATTGCTCAGGCTGACACTGAATGGTTCATGACGAGCGATAGATTTACAGATAAATAAATACTGGGTTGAAATCGCTTCAGCTATTGCCTGTAAAAACAGCTAAAGCTGCTTTATTCTAGTTTCAAGAGCGGTTATCCCTGTAAAATGAAGCTTCATATTGCCGCACCAAATTGGCCAGAACCTATTTTATCGCACTGAAAAAGTGCTGATTGGAACAAAGTGTACACCACTCGCTATGGGTAAATGATAACCTTCTATTTATATCAACTATAATTAATTAAAAGAGTGCTTTTAATTGCCCATTCATTTACACTGACACCATATAAATCAAGTATTAAGATCTAAATCCACATAACACCGGATTTATCCCTAGTAACACCAATCTCATCTAACAGACTTTTATCTAATGAAACAACTTACGCCGGAAGGCCAGCAAATAATCAACAATATTGCTCAACGTTATAATTTTAGTTCGGATGCTGTCTTCAGCATGTTGCAATCAGTCATTAATGGCAATGGCTCAATGGCCCAGTTTAGTCACCCGGAATTTGGTGGCTCAGGTCAATGGATGCGCGGCGGCATGATCATGTTAGGCGATATGTTCAATAATGGCTTAAAGAATACCGTAGGTAATCTGTGCCAGGAACTATCCAACTTAATTGCCAATCAACCCGGCTTAATTCAAACAGGCAGCTTTCAGTCTCAAAACCAGGGCACTCAGCAACAAAGCCACCATAACGATCATTTTACAGGCAATAGTCAGCAACAAAATAACTTTGGACCCAGCAGCCCAGTGAGTTTGTTTGTACCCCCCCCCGCCGGTAGTTCAGGAAACTGGTGGCCTGCAGGTCTGCAATTTCCAACTAGCTCTGGCGCACAAAATAATATGCGCTATGCCTACTTTGCGAGCATTCAAAGACTGGCAATTGATGTTAATGGACATGTATCCCTTTATGACACGTTAGACCATCAGATTAGTGGCTTTTCGCAGCAACAATCCGGCGGAAGCTCGGTTACCTTTACCAGCCAATATGGTCTCATAGACATTAACACCTTACCGCTGATTTCTGTTGATAACGTGCCAGTACATCCTGCAGTTCAATCACAATCGGCTGCGCCCTTTATTCCAGAAACACCATTTTATAGTCCAGATGCCAGTCAAGTTTCTGATATTTTCGAAGCGATTGAGAAACTGGCGTCCCTTAAAGATAAAGGCTTCTTAACAGATAATGAGTTTTCATCAAAGAAAGCAGAGCTTCTATCCAGATTATAAACTTTCGATCCATACGCCTGTAAAACGTGGCGGACCCGCAATATAGACTCAACCAGCTTAAATTTAAAAGGATTGGCTATGATAGTGTTAAGAATATCATAGCCTTATTCTGGAATATCCCCAATCCTCTTACCAACTCGATATAAACACCAGACAAGCACCCCCCAACATTAAGGCTATCACTACACCCAGAACTCAATTTCTGTTCAATAATTTGCCAATGTCCAACTGGTTTTTGATCGATGGAGTTTCAGTTTCCTGACCTAAACTGGCAGTAATAGCTGGATAACCTCTGTGGAGTAATTCTGTAATAGACTGGGTATCATAAATGGGCGGCTCAGCTTTATTTGCACCGTAGCACAAGCGATAAATCCGACCGGATTGTGGCAGAAACAAGCTGATAACCATTACGGCTGGTTTTGTGTTCGGCATCCTGGGTGATTTTGAAAGCGGTAATTGGGTATTCAAATTGTTGCACGGTTTCCGGCAGTGTTTCTGATTGATTATGCCATAAGTCGATACCATCGATATGCAGTGGTTCATTATGTAATAATTCCAGTTTTTCGTTGCTTTGCTCCTCGCTATCACTTTGGGTGCGAGTCTATTCCAATATCTCCGAGATACGAGTGTGGGTAGCTTTAGCAACGATTACACTGACCAACTGGCAGTTATCCATTGTCTGGACAGAAGCAGAGGCAAAGTAATGGCGATAAAAACACCGCCAAGCCAATAAACCTCAGTAGCAGTTCGCGATCCACTACATTAGAACAAGTAATGTCAGGGGATACACAATAAAAAACAGAAAATCCCTCACAGCAAACTCCTAAGCTAAGTTTGGTTGACTTTGCTACTCTTTTAGTCAGGATATTGCCTGAAGGGCTTAAATCTCATCACTTTAATTCGGGCTTGGTTAACTGTGACTAATGAGAAGCTAAAAGCGGCCATGGTAAAAACACGGTTTAACCAAGGAACTAGGCAAAACCTGGTGGGTTCCATTCATCCATCATCTTGATGCGTGCAGTATTAAGACCCACTGACATCAATGCTGCAAATTTCTTTAACAGTTCAAAACCGAACTTCGGCTCTTCATTGCAGCGAGCCAGTATGGCTGCCCCATCAAACTGCAGTAACTCAGAATCTTCTTCGGCTTTAGTTTGAAAATTCCATTTATAAGGTGATATCAGCCAAGACCATCCTAATATCTGGTTTTCATCTAAAGATTGAATCTCTAAAGTCGGACCAATTATTGCTGGCATTTGTAGAGAAATACGTCCACTGCGAACGACATAGAACTTGTCTGCAGTTTCGCCTTCTAGAAACAGGATTTCTCCTTTTTTGATCTCGACCGTACTTGAATAATCACAGAGAAATTTTAGAGCATCATCGCTGAACTCATAAAAAAACTCGTGGGTCGAAAGATATTCGGAAATTGATTGATTGTTCATTTAAGACCTCCACAAACCATTGGTTAGTATGGCGATGAATATCGATTGTAACTCACTGTTTTTAAAAAAGGAAGCAATTTGATTATAGATATCCATAAAAATCATATGGATTACAGCATTCACAATCTACATCGGCATGAATTTAAAAAACGGGTTTGCTATACTTCCATATTAGCTTGGTCATATTGATCAATATAACTTATAAAGGTCAAAAATGAAGTTCATTCCGCTGATACCCCTCCTGCTCTTAGCTATATTTGGCATTAGCCTTGAGATGAGTCCGAATGCTCAAGTCTGGCAACTTTTTACTGGTTTTCATATCGCTGGATTATCGGCAATGACTGTTATATCTGTATGGGGAGTAAAACAATTACCTACCCTATTTAAACGCTATGTTTTTTTCGTTTTACAATTATTAGCCTTCCGGATTGCCTACTTCCCCATCGTGGTTTTTTCGGCAACAGTGGCCTGTTACTCGGAGCTATTTTTCTCACCTTTATCACTCAACCTACCAATAAAAATATTTCCTGCAATGTTTGTTAGTGCTGCCATTTTGTTTGCAATGATCGGTGTCGTATTGTTTTGGGCGCTTAAAGGTAAAACGTTCTGTTACGCCTTGATCATTATTATGGGAATTCCGGCTGTACTTATTTCATTTGCTGATTTAAACGACCTGACATTTTTCCCGGACAATAACTGGGCTGATATCAATCCATTACCCATGATCAAGCAACCCCAAGCAAATCCTTATGAGTTGGCACTGACCTCAACAAACACCAGCCTAGGGCAAAAAGTAATTGGTTTGGCTGGCAAGGTACTATATGATTTTATTCCTCAAGCACCTTGGGCCAAAGCTGTTCAAGGGACACTTGAACAAGCCTATTTAAAAAATCCTGAGGAAAACTCTCATGATCAGTTAAGGAACCACTATGCTGCATTTTTAGCGGCGCAAAGAGCTTTGTAACGCATTGAAAGGTGCAGTCACTCGGTCAGTTCACTCATACCTTTGGATATTAAAATGACAACCTCTACTCAACCCAATAATGCTACATCAAAAGTCACTTGTTTTCATGATGGCGAGTGTCCACTCTGTAATCTTGAAATTAATGCGATGAAAAAACTGGATAAGGAGGGCAATATTAACTGGGTGGATATCAGCAGCGACAAGGAAGCCTTAGCTAAAGCGGGTTTAACCTATAAACAGACCATGGATAGGATGCACGTTATCGATGAAAATCAGCAACTACAAACGGGCGTGCTCGGTTTTTTACACATCTGGAAACAGCTGCCCTATTACCGACGCCTTGCCCCGATTGTCGAAAATGTGCCCTTGCTATTGCCAGTACTGGAGTTTTTCTATCGTATTTTCGCCCACTATCGTTTACCGATGACCGGTAAAAAGCGAATAAAGGAATAACACCGATCCCCTATTTTTCATGGAGAAAAAATATCGGTTATAATATCCCTGTGCTCTTTAATCATAATCCAGAAGAGCCTATATTCTAAAGCAGGGGCTTTATTAGCTTTAGAGTACGACATTGCACAGAATTTTTTAAGGGATTTTAATTATGTTTCGTGTTGTTTATATTAGCTCCGCTATCAAACCGTTTAGCGAAAGCGAACTAGTAGACTTGTTGGTAAAGTCTAGAGAAAAAAACAGTCAAAAAGGCATAACCGGGATGTTATTGTACAATGATGGCAACTTTATGCAGCTTATCGAAGGTAAAGAAACGGCAGTGAAGCAATTATACACTGTCATTAGTCACGACCCCCGTCATCATGGACATATCTTACTTCTCAATGAGCAGACTTCCGAATCTTTATTTGGAGAGTGGTCAATGGCGTTCCGCAATCTTACCGACCAAAACATTCAAAAAATCCCTGGGTTCAGTCGGTTTATGGATCGAGCATTAATCGCAGAAAACTTCAAAAAAGATCCAACTGGTTGCCTGGATTTACTAAAAATGTTCCGAGATGAAAGTCGGTGAAAAGTTCGTACTTACAGTTACTTCAGTTGCTGTTACAGGTGTATTACTGAGTGTTACAGATTAAATCGCTGTTATTACACCTTAAACACCCGTGGTTATGGCATATGCCCAGTTGTAACAGGTGTAACAGCAACTGATACAGCTATAATCGTTGCTATAACAGGTGTAACAGCAACTGATACATGTGTAATCGTTACTATAACAGGTGTAACAGCAACTGATACATGTGTAATCGTTACTATAACAGGTGTAACAGCAGCTAATACACCTATAATCGTTGCTTTAACAGGTGAATCAGTAGTTAAAACACCTATAATCGCAGTTTTAACTGGTTTAAAGCTTAATGATGAATATTTTATCGCTGCGCTATCGAATGTAGAAGCTACTGTGTATTAGCCAACTCAAAAGATCAGCTTGACGATCGCACGTTTTAATGATTTCAGTGATGGTTAGTTTCATTGCAATAACACCCCTGTTTATTTAGCGATACGGTAGATAGGTAATTCAACTGTACTATCCGCTCTAGGCAAAACAACATCAATTTTATTATCTGCAAGTACATTCAAGGATAGCACCCATTAATCTTTAATCATTTCCCAATGCCCACCTTTGGCTGGTCCATTCCTGATCACACGCTGTTCAGCTTGAAGTTTTTTTAAGTTACGCTCAATAGAGCGCTCTGTTACACCAATTGATCGGGCTAATTCGGCAATCGTTATTAACGGATTACCTTGAACCAATACCAGGATTTTCTCCGACGTTTTTACCGACACTTTCTCCGACGTTTTCGCCAAGACTTCTATCAGTGCATCAAGCAATGCTTGCAACATGAATTCAATAAACGGTGTCGAATTGGCTAGAATATCCGCATCAGACAGCGCTTTATAATAATCTGTTTGCCGATCTCTGATAATAGATTCAACCGGCAAATAAGCTAACAGGGGTTGCCACTGGCTTAATATTAACGTTTGCCATAACCGCCCCATGCGACCGTTACCATCAGCAAACGGATGAATAAACTCAAACTCATAATGAAACACACAACTGGCTATTAAAGGATGTACTGATTCTGGTGCCAGCCAAGTCAGTAAATCTGCCATTAACGCAGAAACCCGACTGGCGGGTGGGGCTGCATGAACTAAGGTTTGATTATTGTAAATACCGACACCGCTGCTACGATAACAGCCTGCCTGATCAACCAAGCCAGCCATTAATAAACCATGCGCCGTTAAACAATCAGCTTCTAACTCTGCTTTCCAATGCGGTAATTGTTCATACGCGGCAAACGCATTACGCACTTCTTGAATTTCTCTGGGCAATCCCAATACCCGTTTACCGTCTAATACTGCGGTGACTTGATCAATATTGAGACTATTGTTTTCAATCGCTAATGAAGCCTGAATAGTACGAATACGGTTATTACGCCTTAACTGAGGAGTTAAAGACGCTTGACTGGAAATCTGCCACCGCGTTAATAACTCAACACTATCGGCAACTTGTTGCAGTATTTTGGGGGTGATGGTGTAAGGGGGATGATAGCTCATTAATCAAGTGACTCACGAGGCACATCGACACCCAAGTCATCATCGTTAATATCATCTGGGAAATCGTCACTTAAGCCACCTGCATCCTCACCTAAACGGATAGTCACTGAACTTTTTAGTTTGGAGTCATAAGGAGTTTTTCGGGATTTCATTTGAGAAATATCATATTCCGCTTTCATGACAAGTTATCAGTTATCTAATTCAATTACCATTAATGAGCAATTATCAAAAATTTTTTCTTTTTCTTTGAAATCATTATTTAATTTCCCCAAATCATAAGTTAACCATTTTTAGTGACATAACTCGACAACGTAATGCTTCATCAAATGCTGTTTTAAAATATGAAGTTAATGGACCTTTTTCATAAATTTCGTGCTCGTCGATAATAGCTTGATGATCACAATCTGAAAGATAGAACTTGTAATGTAACCACCCATATAACTTTGGAGTTGTCTCAACTATTAGAGAAAGTCTTTCAGAGGCAAATCGTCTTGCTTTTTGATCATCTGTCATAAAGGCAATACTCCGAATATGGTAGGCCATTGCTATACATGACATTTCACCACTTCCTAGTGCTTTAGGGGCTTGAACTGCTATTGCCGCTAAATCTTCAAGCTGACATTCTTGGACAGGGAAAAAATCATAAGATCTTGCTTTTTCAAAGCGTGTTATTAACTCATTTTTTTCTGGGTTAACTAAAGTCCGTGGCTTAGATAAGCACTCATATAAAACCATAGGAGTTATACAAAAATGTACTTTTGCTGATTTAGAGGCTTCGAATAATTTTTTAGACGATAGCATGTTCCAAACTGAACAAGTATCGGCAACAACCATCTGCGAAAATATTGTGGGGTCAATCGCCATAATGTATAGATATGCCAAATAAAATTGATATTTCACGCGTCTCGGCGTGGTTTGCTAACAAAGCTTCACCAAGGCGACCAGTAGAAATTATTCTTTGATGGTATGCATCAAAACATAAGCCAACGTAGTAATCTGATAACCCCCTGGACAAAAGATTTAGGCGACGTGCTTGTTGCTTTTGGGTTAAGGATTTAGGTGCTTCAGGGTCTATTTTTTCAGTGGTCTGTACCTTAACAGCATGACTAATTTTCCGCATTTCCCTACGTCCAATAATTATTTATAATGAGGTTTGCTGATATCATAAAACAAATTGAACTTAGCAACTTTAAAAATTTCATCAAAAACAAATCATGCCGACTATTTGCCTCTGAATACTTTTTACTGAGCATTGATTACTGATTAGTAAATACTAAACATACTTTATCAAATTATTTACAGCGCATTGTCGATTATTATTAAACTTGCTTATTGTTTAGTTATGGTATATTTTTTATACCATGATTATATTTGAGTTTGATCAAAATAAAAGCCAAGCTAACTTGGCGAAACATGGGATCGATTTTATTGATGCTCAACAGCTTTGGAATGATCCTTATTTATTAGAAATACCTGCAAAAACAATCGATGAACCTCGATCTGTGATTATAGGCAGGATTAACAATAAATATTGGTCTGGTGTTATTACATACCGAGATGAAAACATTAGGATTATTTCAGTGCGACGATCTCGACAAGAAGAAGTGCATATTTATGAAAGCGAATGAATTTGAAAATAAATTTGATGACGGTGAATCTATTTTAGATACATTGGATTTATCTCAGGCCAAAAGAGTCTTACAAGGCCAAAAAAGAGTCAATGTGGACTTCCCTACTTGGATGATTGAGTCTTTGGATAAAGAAGCTAATAGAGTCGGTGTAACTCGTCAATCTATTATAAAAATCTGGTTAGCTGAGCGCCTCGAACAATCATCTGTAAACAAAGCAACACAAGCTAATTGAGTGTTGTTAATTCTGTGATAGTAATTCGCAAATAGACAACACTATTGACCTGTATTAGCCGTTGCTCTCGCCTAGGACTGCCCAGTATAGACTGAGGATCAAGATTTCTTCTGTAGCGGCGTGGCTACATAGACCACCAACACGGTAGAGATATATTTAATCTAAAGTTAAAACTTCTTGTGGTGTAAAACCGAGTTCTTTTGAATACTCAAGCAAGCCATCCAGCAAATAATCTATAACCTTAAACCGTCTTTGTGGTTGACTGCCAAGAAATATCAATTTTTCGATGGCTTTGATAAGGTACACCCGTACCTTCTGCCATGTCTTTAAAATAACCCAACCACATCCTCACCTAAACGGATAGTCACTGATTTTTTCAGTTTTGAGGCATAAGGGTTTTTCCGGGGGTTCATTTGAGAAAGATCATATTCTGCTTGCATGACTCGCTACCTTTATAATGACTACATTCAGATTTAGTTGCTTGGAGTGGCTTTAGCTTTTTTTACGACTTGTGTTTGTTCACGTTCGGCTTTGATTCTGGCTAATAGCGCTTCTGCGCTGTTTTCACCGCTGATGAGTTCAGGGTTTTGAGTACGCCAGTCGGCGGTGAGTTCACCTCGAAAGGCTTTGGCCAGGATAGCTTGGGTTAATTGGTTAACGCGAGATTGTGCATCTTTAACACGTTGCTCGATTTGATCAGCGTAAGCGAATAATTGTTCGACGCGGGTGACGATTTCGGTTTGTTCTTTCTTCTCAACATCTGGAAATGGCAAAGCTTTTAGGATTTTCTGATTTAGATTAACCATTGTAGTGCCGACTGAATTGTCTTCGAGATATTTGATTGTTTCTGAGGCTGATAAAACTAACCAAATAAAAATGGGCTCAAATTCACTTAAATTTGGACGTAAATAAAGTGATCCTGTACCACAAATCAAACCATCTATATTTACAACAGCGGCTCTGCCCATTTCGCCACGGCGACCTAAAACAATATCTCCAATTTGAAGATTGTACCTTTGAAGTTCTGCTGCCTTGACCGACGCAACAGTCATAAATGTCGATGGAATAATTTTGCCATCATTAATATGCATAGGATTTACCAATGGAATACCACCTTCAACATAATCACTTTTATGAAGAAGGGTTCCAAAAGGGCCTATTTGTATATCAATATTTAAATCACTTAATTGAGTAAAGCACCACTCGTTGATCTGGTTATCTTTTCTCCAATCATCAGTCAACTTCCCACTAACCGCAGCGGCGAGGACTGATTGACGGAAGTGTTTGAGGATTTTTGGGATATTGTCGAGACGAGTTTTAAGGTTATAGACCTGTGCCAATAGCTCATCCAACTTAGCAGCAATTTGTTGTTGTTCTGCGAGTGGCGGTAATGGAATTTCAAATTCACCAAGTTTTTTTTGGTTCAAAGATGATTGATTCACAGCATGTTGAGCCTGCATCGAAAACTCACTTTGAGACCTTAATAATTTGCAATGATAATTAAAGTAATAAGGACTCATTACATTAGCTTTAGTAACAATTCTTAAAAGGTTAATGCCATGATAAAGAGGTTTGTTCTCTCTAAAAATAGCTGTTTTACCTAAGTGGAGAGGACTATTAATATGGCTAAATAAAATATCACCCTGATTCAATAAATATCTATCAATTTTAGAAATATCGTAGTCTGCTATAAACCCCACTTTATCGAAATCAATAGTTTGATTTGCAATGGTTTCTATTCTTGTTACTGGTATTCCAATACCATCTTTAGTTTGTTTACCGCCTATACCATTTGTAACACTTGAGATGACATAATTGAATTTTACGTTAAGCCAAGGTGCCGTTAGCCTCGTGGATTGAACTAGTGTAGAGTGCTCCGATACCCCACTGTCCTCTAAGTAATTTGAGATTTGCTCCTGAACTTGTTGTACTTCTTCATTAGAGAGCTTTATTGATTCATTCATAATCATTAGCCCACTAAATCCCAGACATAAAAAACCCGCACGATTTGAGCATAAGAACACAAGTTCTCATAGGCTTGGCGGGTCTGTTGGTGTGCATTGTATCAAAGAGTGCTTGATGAATGTGGCTCATTCCAAACTCCCCGCCCCCAAGCCCAACACCTCAGCCAACAATTCAGTCTGCACTTGTGCCTGATCCCCTGCCCCCAAAGCCTGCATTAATTCATTCAACTCCCTCAAAGCTTCAGTTAATTTACTCATGGCTTCCGCTGCCAATACATCCGGTTCTGGTAAACTCGCGGCATCTACACTGTCTTGATCTTTTAGCCAGGCAATATCTAAAGAATCCCCTTTCTGCGTGCTAATCCAATCCCGAGAGAAACACCGCCAGCGCGTTTGTAACTCAACATCGGTTGCACTCTCATCAACTGCGTCAATGTTCCCCTGGGCTTCTTGACGCTCTGACGCATGAAAACAATCTTCAAACGGTTTTAAATACTGATCACTAAATGGGGTGCGTTTACCGAAACTGGGCATATTGGTACGCAAATCATAGACCCAGACTTGTTCGGTACAATGCTCATCTTGCAGTGGATTCTCTGCCGTGCCTTTCGTAAAAAACAGCACATTGGTTTTAACACCTTGGGCATAAAAGATACCGGTCGGTAATCTAAGGATGGTATGCAAATTACATTTGTGCATTAAATCCCGGCGAATATCCGTACCCACTCCGGCTTCAAATAATACATTGTCAGGCAACACCACCGCCGCACGACCGGCAGGTTTAAGGCTACGGTAAATATGCTGTAAGAAAGCCAGTTGTTTATTACTGGTTTTATAAGTAAAGTCATCGCGCGTAGGGCCACCGCCCCCTTTGGCGGTACCAAACGGCGGATTAGTCAAAATAACATCAGCGGCTGACAGTTGCGTACCCGGTAAACCTAAGGTATTGCCTAAATGCACCACGCCTTCATCATCACCTTCCATGCCGTGTAACAAACAATTCATCAGGGCTAAACGGCGCGTACCCGGCACCAGTTCCATACCCACAAAGGCTTTATTACGTTGAAAATTTTGGGCTTGCTCGTTAAGATCATAAAGATCATCGGTTTGACCTTTAATATAGGCATCGGCAGCAATCAAAAAACCGGCTGTTCCGGCAGCGGGGTCCTGGATTACTTCGCCGGCTTGCGGTTTTATGCACCGGATAATGCTGTCGATTAAAGGCCGTGGCGTAAAGTATTGGCCTGCGCCTGATTTGGTTTCACTGGCATTCTTTTCTAATAAGCCTTCGTATAAATCCCCCAGGCCATCGCGTCTGGCACTAAACCAGTCGATACAGTCTAAGGATTTAATCAGTTGTTCTAAATGACGGGGTTCCCGTAAGCGGGTTTGCGCATCGGCGTATATGGCTAATATTAACGGGTCAGTGATAACGAGTTTTTCAATGGTTTTATCAGCATCATTAGGGTCTTTGCTGATTTCTTTACCCGTTGAAAGGGTAAACAGAATACGCTTGTATTCGGTCAATAGGGATAAGCCACTTTTGCTATTCAAATCCGGCCAGCGGCAACCTTCCGGGAGTTTATGCTTCTCTAATAATCCGGCTTCGGTATTTTCATACTCCATTTTAATGAATAACAATAACACCAACTCAGTCACATAATCACTGTAGTTAATGCCGTCGTCACGCAATACGTCACAGAGATTCCAGAGTTTTTGTACGATATCGTTGTTGTTCATTAATCGGTATTATTAGCAGAAAAAGAGAAGTAGTTTAACCCATCGCTTGCCAGAGATTCTCATTAAGTGCTTCCAGCACCTTATCCAGATCACCGTCAAGTAAGGTGTTTAAACGCTTAGCACCGCCATCTTTCTCAAAAGCACGATTAACAAATTCTTGATCAATCACCACTTCCAGAATAAGTTGTTTGGCGAGCCGATCCAGCCATTTACGTTGTACGTTTGACCAATCATGCAGGGTATAGATTTTTTGCATGGCGTTATTAACCCGCTGTTCAAAGGGCAACAACGCTTCTCCTAAGGCGGCCTGACGAATGTAGCCAACGATACTGGCGGCAATCTCCTGATGGGTTTGATTACGCCAGGCTGTTTTTAATTTAGCTTCACTGTAGCCGTGTGCATCCAGTAACAAACGCACTTCTTTAAGTTGTTCGCGGGTCAGATCTTTGGGGTTATTGATAATGACACTCAAGGCGACCGACTGGTTAATCTGATTGCGGATAAAATGGTTAAAGCTGTCTAAATAATCAGCGGGCTTTTCATTGACGCCATAGGTTTGGGTACGGCTTTTAAATTCATCAGTCCCTTCATAAATTAAGGGGTTTGTATCTGAACCCAATAACGCATTCACTTCCGCTAATTGCCTGAGTAAATGGCTATGCGTCTGCACAAATTGAGCGGCTTGTTGCGGGCCTAACTGATGCAAATGCTGAGGTAGTTTTTTAGGCTCAATCCCCCACAGTGATTGCAGTTCCTGGAGTTTATGTTTGAGTTCTGGCTTTTGCTCGGCTTTTTTATCCGCCTTACGCAAGATACGCATCACTTTTTGACTCACCACATCCAAGACATCATGGGCATGACTGGTATTGGGTTTATTACCTACCGCCGCATGACTATTCGGATCGACTAATTCTTGTAGCAATTGTTCCAGGGTAATATTAGGATCTTTAACCAAGGGCTTCATTGCGCTCACGTCTTGCAGTGCCGCATAAATATCCACAGGGTCATATATTTTAAAGACAGTCTTACCAATTTGATCACAGCGACGTGTACCACGTCCCAGTATCTGTTCATACAAAATACGCGAACGAACCCGACGTAATAGCACAATATGACATATCGGCGGCACATCAATCCCGGTACTGAGTAAATCAACGGTGATGGCAATCGAGGGATACTTTTCATTTTTGTATTGCCGAATGAGTTGTTTAACCTTGTCGCTTTGGCTGGTTATTTTACGCACAGCGGCTTCGTTATATTCATCGTCATAAAGGGCTTTAAACGCTTTATCCAATAAGCGCTTAACCATGTCGGCATGTAAATCCGTGGCACAGAATATCAGGGTTTTCTCTAATCCAAAGGGGTCTAATTCTTTAGCCAGTTGCTCACAAATCACTTCGTTAAAACTTTCGGTAATGACGCGACGGTTAAAGGCTTCTACTTCAAAATCAAGTTCATCCTCCAACTCTGCCAGTTCTATGGCGCCGGTTTTCGTATCAATAACACTGACTTTCTCCCCTTTTTCAAAATGAATACCTTTTTGGGTCAGTAAGGTTTCATATCGAATCGGCGGTTCATGGTCAATTAACCAATCATCGGCCACGGCTTCTCGGTAGCTGTAAGTAAAGACCGGTTTACCGAAAATCTCGGTGGTATGTTTAGCGGGGGTGGCCGTTAAACCAATTTTAACAGCATCAAAATAATCCAGTACCCGACGATAACAGGATAAATACTGAGACACATCTCTTAGGGTTAATTCGCCTTCGGTCATTTCTTGATCCAGCGTATAACCCCGATGCGCTTCATCTATGATAATGCAGTCATAGGCATCAATATTCGGGGGATTATCGGATTGAAAAATACGTTTAACCATCGCCTGAACAGTAGCGACTTGAATACGGGTTTCTGCTTCAGCGGCCATATCACCCAACTCGGCAATATTGTATATTTTCGAGAGCGTTAGATTATTCTCTAGCGGCGCATCATTAAAAAAGTCGATGGCTTGCTCACCCAACGCTGTACGATCGACTAAAAACAGGATACGTTTAAAGTGTTCAGCTTTTAAGAAGCGATACATCAAACCGATAATGGTACGGGTTTTACCGGTACCGGTCGCCATCGCCAAAAGACAGTTGGTTTGATTCTGGGCTAAAGCCGCTTCTACGGCAGTAATGGCTTTTTGTTGATAGTCACGTAATTTAAGATAAGCAAAACCTTCGTCTTGCAGTTTCTGCTGGGCCTCTACTTGACTGCGTTTTAATTTATCCAGCAAACCTTCGGGGCTATGAAAATCATGGAGTGGTTTGGCAAGGTTAGCGGCTTCTCTGACATCACGAAACCAGGTGCCCGATTGTTCAGCAAGTTGTTTAACATAAGGCCGACCATTACAGGAATACACAAACGGAACTTGATAATGTCCCTCTTCAGCATCTGCCCAAGCAATAGTGCGGCCTTGTTTGCCAACTGGGTAAAAAGCCTTCTGCTTGTTTAAACCCTCGTGAATAACGTTCTGCCTGGTGAATTTTACCGGCAACATTCATGTTTTCGCGTTTGGCTTCTACAATTGCAAGGGCGGTTAAGCCTGCAAATAGCACATAATCTGCGGACTGATTGCCTTGCGTAGGCCATTCTGCAATGGCTATATTTTTACCTTTCTCAGGACGTGCGCCGTTTTTATGCGTTAACACTTCGGTATCGGCTTCCCATCCAGCGGCTATCAATTGTTGATCAATCAGAATACGGGTGAGCTCTTCATTTAAAGACAGTTGGACACTGGCTTTATTGACCGTAGCGCTAATAAATTCGGTTCGATTCTCTTGATCATCTAACTTGGCCTGTAGGGCTTTAAGCCGAAGCTCAAAGGCTTTTCTTTCTTCAACCAGTTGATGTTCATGTTCTTGAGCCAGTTGTTCAAACACCCGGGCTTCTTCATCCATTTGTTCAGCCAGTAGGGAAAATTGCTCTTTCTCTTTGGCCACTAAGGTTATTAATTGATGATTACTTTCTACCTGTTCGTTAGCGTCCGATAGTTGCGCTTTAAGCTGTTCTATTTGAATTGTTAATGCTTGTAACTGTTGGCTTGGATCAGTCGGCGCAACAAACGCCCCCGGCTTAAACATGGCTCCCTGTTTTCCAAAGGCTTGATGAAACCAAATAGCTAATGCTCTGGCGAGTCGCAAACCATCTAAGGCCTCTTTGTGCTGGGTTTTAAATTGATGAGTAGCCCGATTGCCTTCGGTACGTAAGGTATGGAATAGTTCAAGGATATTGGCGTCAAGGCGGATTTCTCGACCGACCTTAAAGAGTAAGTCCGCTTGCGTGGTTTTCTCGTTACATTCTATACCACAACGGGCAGCTAAATCCTGAGCTAAGGCTTCTCCCAGTTGCCGGAGTTTAATTAAGGTGGTGTTAGGGTCACTTGAAAAAGCACGTTCTGCTGCGGTAGCTAACTGAAGAAATAAGGCATCATGTTCCTTTAGAAAATCAAAGTTGCTGTTTTCTACCATCAAGTTCCTCAATTAAAAACCTCTGCACAAATGGCTAACGGTAAATACAGGGTGTCGAATGAAAGACTAAAAGGAAAATCAATTAAGGGATAACGCGGGGGAGTTACTTTATATTTGGTTAGCGCTGCGGCATTTTCATTTAATGCAGCCCAATCAAGTCGGGTGCCGCTATAGATGTAAACTCTTTGATCTAAAGGCATTCGGGCATTTAACATCTTAAAGCTGGCGCAGCCTGAGAGTACAGCAGTGCAAATAAGCACCTGTAGTATGCGTTTAAAAAACTTCATTTATTGACACGTCTATGACGACTTACTTTGTATTCACGCCTAGAGTTTTCCTGTTAATCGCAATAACAGGCTAGTGATAATAGTTATTTGCAATAATCCCACAGCAACAACCCACTTAACTAGCTCAGCTTTAGTTTCTGCAATTTCTTTTTGTAATTTTAACTGACTTTCGTTCAAATCTCTTTTTGTTGCCAGATCATCCAAATGATAATCATGCCTGGCATGTTCTAGTGTATTAGAGGCTGTGATTTTTTGTAAATTAGTTAAGGCTTCAGCTTGTTCTTCACTAAACCCGGCTTCCTTGAGCTTTTTAACAAAGTCATGCGTATCAAAAGTTAATGTGGTCATTATCATCTCTTTATATTTAATGCAGCCAAGATAGACTTTAGAAATGGGGATGTCAATTTTTTGATAATCTTTTAAAATTATTGAAGCATTGGGTTATATATCGGTTAGCGGATTGATCTACTTAGGTTTATTCAGCAACTGGGTTTTTATGTCCTGCTCCGCTTCGATCCAGTCAGCAATGTCATGATTTGGTTCCAAGCCTCTTTTCTCGGCTTTATAATAAGCATTGATTGCGACCATTTCCTGAAACTCATCTGAATCAACGATATTGCCTGGTTTATCCAATAAGCCATACTTAATGTTCATACGCACTCCTATCAAGAAAAAGACAAAAAATCAGTTAACACAACTTACTTTAATCGCTGCTGTAAAAACACCGGCTTGTGTTTCTATTAAGCTAAAATTTTCTTTAGAACGGGTAATACCTGTGTAAATCAATTCGCGTGTTAACACTCTGTTAAGCGTTTCAGGCAATACTAAAGCCACATGGTTAAACTCTGAGCCTTGCGATTTATGCACGGTCATGGCATAAGCCGTTTCTACATTAGGCAAGCGTAACGGAGACACCCAATGCAAGCCCTGCATAGATTCACCCTCACTGGCCGGAAACACCACCCGCAGTTTATCGGTATGATCTCTTAAGGCAATGCCGATATCGCCATTCATTAAGCCCAGCGTATAATCGTTACTGGTAATCATCACCGGACGGCCTTCGTACCACAGTTGTGGTAGCTGCTCGCCAACTAACCAGTGTTCAATGCGCTCATTTAAACCGTCCACCCCCCAAAGCCCTTTACGCAAAGCACATAACACCCGAAAGGTATCAAAGCCTTTTAGCACTTGGGTAGCCCAGGCATTAATCAGCTCAGGCTGAGGGTCTTTAGGACGCGCTTTAATCAGCGCCCGATAATAACCATAACCCTGACAAAGCTGAGGCTTACCATCCTTACTGTTCCCCCAGTTTGCCAGCACTAATTGCTTTAACAATCGCTCGGCTGACTCTTTGCTGGATAATACGTTTATAGTGGGCTGATCGTCAAGTAATCGAGGCTTTAAGTCAACATAACTTGAATCGTCTAAAATGGCTTGAGCAGACTTATAATCCCCCCTGTTCACGGCTTTGGCTAATTGTCCAATACCACTGTTTGAGCCAAAGCGATAACTGTGCAACAGCATAATCGTTTGCTGATTGATAGCCGTATTCGTTGTCAGTGCTTGATTAATGGCTAAGTTTTCGCCTACGTATGCTTTTATCCACGCACAGGTTTTAGCATCATAAGCGATATCAACGGCACCCTGACACAAGTCACCTAACACAGAACCCGCTTCAACCGAAGCTAACTGATCCTTATCACCCAATAAAATTAAAGTCGCCTCACTCGGTAAAGCCTCCAATAAAGCCGCCATCATTTCTAAATCAATCATTGACGCTTCATCGACGATAACAATATCCGCGACTAAGGGGTTATTACGATGGTGTCGAAATTGCCGGGTATCATGACGACTGCCTAATAAGCGATGTAAGGTACTGGCCTGGGTGGGCATGACGGCTTTAATATCTTCTGCAACCGGTAATCCTTCAATCGCTTTATTAATCGACTCACTCACTCTGGCGGCGGCTTTACCGGTGGGTGCGGCTAATAAAATAGTTAAGGGGTGTTTCTCTGGGTGTTCAATACGATAGAGCTTAACCAGAATAGCCAATAATTTGGTTAAGGTAGTGGTTTTACCGGTACCAGGGCCGCCGGTAATAATGCTAAACCTGGCGCGTAAGGCAATAACACAAGCAATCTTTTGCCAATCAGGGGACTGTTGATTACTGGAAAATAATGCGTCTATTTCTGCTGTTAAAGCATCTGGCAATTCAGTCCTGCGCTGTATGACACGCGCTTGAATGGCTTGATTAAGCACTTGTTGGCATTGCCAATAACGTCTTAAATATAATCGCTCACCGGATAAAACCAGAGGAGAACACCCTTCCCCCGTTCCGACCACGGTTGCCGCCATTAATCCCCGTTGCCAATCAGCCAGCGTATAGGATTTAATGATTGCCAGACTGGGATCTTTAGCCTGATCTTCATCCGTAACACTAATTGCTAACGTGCTTTCGGTCTGTTGGGCAAGTCTTGCTAAATCCAGATACACTTCGCCTAAGCTGAGCTGTTGACTCACCAAGGCAGCCGCCCAAAGCAATAGTTCATTGTCCGACGGTTCCTGATTCGCTATAAACGTCACAAAAGCCCGATCGGTATGACTCAACCAACCAT
>CAIPPE010000037.1 GCA_903866825.1 uncultured Methylococcaceae bacterium | reverse complement strand
GGTACATTTTGCGGTTAGCCAATATGAGGTTTTTATGGCGACCCGTTTAGAAGGTGAAGAGACGGTGTTTTTGCCCTTTAATAAAGGCACGCAAGCAGGAGGTGCTGGAAACGATGTCCCAGACGATATTAACCAATACGCCACCGAGTATTTGTGGAATGAAGTACTGTTACCGGATAATCTGCTGAATATACTGGCTCGTTTTGTCCATTTACAGATTGAAGAAAAAGAAGACTGGGAAGGTCGTAAGTACAAGAAAGAAGCCATGATCTTTCCACGTTATCATCAATGGGATGTTGTGACTCAGTTGGTGGCGGCGGTACGGTCTGAAGGGACGGGTCATAAATATTTGATACAACACAGTGCCGGTTCAGGCAAATCCAATTCGATTGCCTGGGTGGCGCATCAGTTATCTTCGATTTATGATCAACACGGCAACAAGCAGTTTAATTCGGTCATTATTGTTACGGATAGAACTGTTCTGGATGATCAGTTACAAGATACCATCTATCAATTTGAACATGTAGATGGCGTAGTGGGGCGCATCAATGATAAAGAAGGGGATGGCTCTAAATCTGAAAAACTAGCTTCTGCACTCGAAAACTCGCAGCCCATTATTATTGTCACTATCCAGACCTTTCCGTATGTGCTGAGAGCAATTGAGAATAGTCTCAGCTTAAAATCCCGGCGGTATGCCATTATTGCTGATGAAGCCCATTCGTCACAAACCGGTTCTACAGCGCGTCAGCTTAAAGAAGTGTTGATGATAGATTCGCAAGGTGAGGATGACGAAGAGCTGAGTTCTGAAGATATGATTGATGCGGTGATTGCCTCGCGTCGGGCATCGAGTAATGTGAGTTATTTAGCGTTTACCGCGACCCCAAAAACTAAAACCTTAGAGTTATTTGGTCGCTTGCCCCGTCCAGATGAAGCCCCGTCTAAAACCAATCTACCCGAAGCGTATCATGTGTACAGCATGCGCCAAGCGATAGAAGAGGGCTTTATTCTGGATGTATTAAAAAACTACACTAATTATAAAGTGGCTTACAACCTGGCCTTAAAAATTCAGGGCACTGACCAAGAGGTTGAAAGTAAAAAGGCGAAAGTAAAGCTCAATCAATGGGTGCGGTTGCATGATTATAATATCGCCCAAAAAGCTCAGGTGATTGTTGAGCATTTTAAAGCCAATATCATGGGCTTGTTAGGCGGCCAGGCCAAGGCTATGGTGGTGACCAGTTCCCGTAAAGAAGCCGTGCGTTATAAACACAGTATTGATAAATACATTAAAGCCAAAGGCTATCAGAACATTCATGCCCTCGTGGCATTTTCTGGCGAAGTGGAGTTTAGCGATAAAGATCCAAACTCGGAAGGCTTGCTGGGAGAGACGTTTACCGAAAGCAATATGAATCCAAATCTTAAAGGCCGCAAGTTGCAAAAGGCATTTGATACGGATGATTTTCAGATCATGATTGTGGCAAACAAATTTCAAACCGGATTCGATCAGCCCAAGCTTTGCGCTATGTATGTGGATAAAAAACTCGGTGGCGTGGAAT
>CAIPPE010000036.1 GCA_903866825.1 uncultured Methylococcaceae bacterium | reverse complement strand
TGATCTTTGGTTTGGTGATACAAATACCGTTGGTGCTGGTGTTGTTGCCTTGTTTGTTACAGCAATTACATAAACTGGATCATGTAAATGTATAAACTATACGACTTTTTACCCTCCGGTAATTGCTACAAAGTTCGTTTATTACTCAATCAATTAGGCATTGACTATACAAGAGTCAATGTTGATATCTTAAGCAAAGAATCCCGTACGCCAGAATTTCTTAAGATTAATCCTAACGGACGTACACCGGTTCTTTGTCATGATGACAAGTATCTAGCCGAGTCCAATGCCATCTTATGGTATTTGGCAACTCTTACCCGTTTTTTACCGAAAGATCAGTATGAACAGGCCCAGGTTTTACAATGGATGTTCTTTGAACAATACAGTCATGAACCCAATATTGCAACACCACGTTATTGGGTTTCAATACTCAAAGCAGAGAATGAGTATAAAGAACAGCTCAAAGATAAAATGAAAGCAGGTTATGCTGCACTTGATGTCATGGAACAGCATTTAGTGAGTAATGACTTTTTTGTGGCTAATCAATATTCAATCGCTGATATCGCTTTATATGCCTATACCCATGTTGCTGATGAGGGGGGATTTGACTTGTCTGGGTATAGCAGCATCAAAGAATGGTTTAGAAGAGTTGAGAGCCAAGATCATTACATTAGCATTAATAAATCAAAGTAATTCAAATAACGATAACTAAGGGCGGAGTTTGCCTTGTTAATTATATTGGTTTCATAGCATGATTCATGACGTACCCAGTCCTATCGATTTTCGCCTAATGAGTGACGCTTTGGAATGGGAGTCCACTGCGATGTCAAAGCGACCTAGCCGTATAGAGTTCTTCTCTGAGTTTGCTGCGGCGATTAAGGCTATGCCGATTCCTGTTACTCGTGTATTGGAGCTTGGCTCGGGGCCGGGCTTTCTTGCTGAGAGTCTGCTTAATGCATTGCCGGCAATATCTTATGTCGCGCTAGATTTCTCGGCAGCGATGCACCAGTTGGCCCGCAATCGGCTTGGCTCGCTTGCTTCGCGCGTTGATTTCTTCGAAAGAAATTTTAAAGAACCCGGATGGTCGCATAACCTTGGATTATTTGAAGCCATAGTGACCCATCAGGTTGTTCATGAGTTGCGACATAAACATTATGCCTGTTCACTCCATGCTCAGGCTAGAGAATTGCTTGTTTCTACAGGTTCATACTTGGTATGTGATCACTTTCTGGGTGAGGGTGGTATGAAAAACGGTCAGTTATATATGACGGTCACTGAACAATGCGATGCTTTGTTAAACGCTGGTTTCTCGAATGTCCAACAACTTATGCTTAAAGATGGTTTGGTGCTTCATTGTGCGACCTAACCATTCTGATGCTCTTCATTTGGAGAACCTTTGCAGAAGTTGGTGTTGAAGCACCCAAAATTGAAGGGCCCTCTATCGATGAAGTCGTCGCTAAATTAAGGTGCGAATTCGGCAACGTTAGGCCTACATAACAATAAATTTTAAGAAGTCTCGGTGACACTGTATTGAGTTACGAAAAATGATTACCATACGAAATTTTATCACCACAGATACTGATACAGTCAAACATATCATGACATTGTGTACCAGTGAATTACGTGCAGTATATAAACCCAAACCAAAGTCCGAGACTATTTTAACTAGTCATTCATTATCCAATACACGCGTTGTGGCAGTAGACGATGCTGATACAGTAATCGGTGTCGCTGAGTATATCACCCAGGAGGTAGACCTGTATGTTCAGGGTGTTGCTGTCCTACCAACACATAGGCGGCGAGGTGTTGCTCGGACTTTGCTTGGTCATATTGCTACGCTTGCCATTGATTTTGGGCTTCCTGCTTTGTCAGTTGTGACCATCAAAGAGACGGGTAATCTAGAGATTTTCGAAAGTCTTGGTTTTATTGTGGTCGAAGAACGAACTTCTGATCGCTTTGTGGGTATTCAAGGGCAACCAGTGACTGAAGTTGTTTTGAGGCGAAATGAAGTTATACAACAGATGGATCCGCCGTTGTAGTACTTTTCTCTGGTTTCATGACTGATCCACTTATTGAAGTTATTAAGCTGACGGCTGATTGTCATCAATATGTCGTCACCTAAAACTAAAACCGCTGATAAAATTTGTTCTGCTTATTAATGGTGAATTATATGCTAATACAAAAATTAAGATTACAACATGGCTGGTCTCAACAACAATTGGCCGAATTAAGTGGAATCAGTGTCCGAACTATTCAGCGCATAGAGCGTGGACAAGCTGCCAGTACAGAATCACTTAAATCACTGGCCGCAGTTTTCGAGATCGACTTTTCAACTATTCAATCGGAATCAAACATGAATAATCCTTTCACAAACGGTGTTAGTTACGAAGAAACGTTTGCCTTTGAACATGTGCGCAGACTTAAGCGTTTTTATATCCACTTAATGCAATACGTTGTTGTTATTAGTGCGTTAGCCGTATTTAACCTGATTAAAACACCACATCATATTTGGTTTATCTTTCCTGCATTTGGTTGGGGTATCGGTATTTTGGCTCATGCAAGCTCTGTTTTTAATTGGGTGCCATTTTTTGGAGTGGAATGGGAAAAGCGTCAAGTGGAGAAACGTTTAGGTCGGCCTTTGTGATTAAATAGCTTGTTAGATTATGATAAAGCACAATAGTATGTATGCTTAGCGTTAACTTGGGAAACTATCATGATTTTAACTCGAAATTAGGTAGTCCCTACAAATCAATGCAGGTGGAAATATTTTCCGATATTTGACATAGTGCAGCGCCAACCTTTACAGCACTTATGGCATGGATCACCTCCCACCCCACTTTAAATTATTTTGTCCAAGACGCGACTGTCCTTGCTACCAATCTTTAGATAACCACATAACCAAAGACGG
>CAIPPE010000035.1 GCA_903866825.1 uncultured Methylococcaceae bacterium | reverse complement strand
GGTTAGCTTTCAAATGTCAGAATAATCGCCCTCCTGTCGGTACGCATTAAATAACAGGCGTGACATCGAGTATATCTACCTGCACAGAGCGCCAAACAAGCAGAGTAGCAAGTTTTCATGTCTTGACTCAGCTTTACAACGCTGCAATCAGCTTTGCAAAGTTGCACAGGTGCTATAACAACCCTAACTGGTCCTGTGCAACAAAGAAAAAGCCCAAGTACAGACTCTCACACCGCGAGTGCAGCTTTGCACAACCGAGGTATCGACCTGCGCTGCTCGAATATAACGTTGCATCATTGAACCTAAGGTCTGCATTGGTCCTGTGCAACAAAGAAAAAGCCTAAATCCAGGCTCTCATACATCAAGTGCAACTTTGCATAGACGAAGTATCGAGCTGCACACCTCAAGTACAGCTTTGAATAACCCGGGTGTAGATCAAAATTCATCAAGTGAAGCTTTGTACTGACGAAGTATTATGAGATAAACAACAAGTTTAAATAAATAGGACTACACTGATGACTCTTAAATCTAATACAGGAGCATGAAATGCTAATGATAAAAGTGTTGTACGATTTTATAAGGCTTAATATATCGGAGAAAATCAGTTTTTACCGCTTTGTACTTCAAGCATTTATTACCAATCCGATCTTTAACGCACCGGATGTGCCGATAGAAACATCTACCGCAGCGGTTGATGCTCTTGAGGCGGCCTACCTTAATGCCCTTAATGGTGATCGAGTGGCTATTGCAATACGGAATGATTGTGAAGCAACTGCTGATACTATATTTCGTGATCATGCGGCTTTTGTCGAAAGAACAGCTAAAAGTAATGAAACAATAATTTTATCCAGTGGGTTTCATCCTAGTCATCTGCCTTCGGCCCATCAAAAACCTGTTTTAGCCGCAAAAGCAGGCCCCAAGTCAGGTGCTGTACACTTAGATGCTAAAGCTATTGATCGTTCTCAGTCATACCAGTGGAAATACAGTAAGGGCACTCTACCTACAAATGATGCAGACTGGATCTTATTAGGTATCAGCACTCGTGCATCATTTGATGTATCAGACCTTGAAGTGGGTGTTATTTATTATTTTATAATGGCGGGCGTAACCCCTGAAGGTGTCACTGATTTTTGTGCGCCTGTTTCAATTATTGTTACTTAAGCTACTTAAGTACTTTTAAAACTCACAAACCAGCAACTTGTGAGTTAAAACCAAACGTTTATTTACCGTTCCAATACATCCAAAAGTTGTAAGACACACTTAGGATGACCTCGTAATCCTGTAGCACACCCTCCTCCCCCATCTGTTACGCAACGGCCTCTAATAAAGTGTACATTCGTCAAAGCTAACCGATAGCATATATAATGAGTTGCAAAAATTATAGGGCGCGTGACATCAATGGATATCATAAAAGACAAAACATCACCATCATTCATCGCGCACGTTAGGGCAATTGATAAAGCTGAGCAATCGGTTGCAAGTCATTTGTTAGAAGTTGCAGAGATTGCTAAACAGTTAGCCACTAAAATTAATGTTCCAGAAGCCGGTGAGTTGATTGGGCTTCTGCATGATTTTGGAAAGTACAGTCAGTCCCTTCAAAATAATAGCATCAGTTGGGGTAATTAATGAGCATCAAGGTTGATGAAAGTAAAAATGTTTTTTATGCACACTCTACAGAACGGATTGATAAAAATGATTGGCAGTATTTAAAAGATCATCTTATAAATGTTGGTGATCTGGCGGGAGGGTTCGCTGAGGCATTTAATTGTTCGGGATATGGTAAAGCTGCTGGTTT
>CAIPPE010000034.1 GCA_903866825.1 uncultured Methylococcaceae bacterium | reverse complement strand
CTATCTACAAACGATGGCGAACAAAGGATACAACCCACTAATAGCGATTCAAATAGCATTGGCTGGCGAATTAGACTTGTCTGGGGGAGAGTAGTTACTGTTAAGGTATCATTAATACTGAAGCCGCGTAATCCAGGGGTCTTTAGAATAAGGGTCTATATGAAAAGCGAGTGCTTCAGATTTATGTAAAAGACCCTCTTCACCTGAGGCATTAGGGTTAAGCTGCCTCTTTTCAATGAAATCGACCATCCGATGGGCGTTATATATCAATAAGACTCGATTGGTATTTTTATGTTGGTAAATCTG
The DNA here is from genome assembly GCA_903866825.1 of uncultured Methylococcaceae bacterium. Taxonomy (GTDB): domain Bacteria; phylum Pseudomonadota; class Gammaproteobacteria; order Methylococcales; family Methylomonadaceae; genus Methylobacter_C. The sequence continues at coordinate 15,719 of CAIPPE010000034.1, read as the reverse complement.
GTAAGCCACATTACTTTCATTAAACGATTTATTTTTGTTAATTAACACTTTAAGTTTTTCGTGATCATCGCCTACTAAATTTCTCAACAGAGAATCTTTACGTTCTTTAATGGCTGTGGTTAAGGTTTCCAGTAAGGTGCCAGAGAGTTGACTTTGTTGTAGTTCTTTTACTTCTTCATTTGAGAAGTAAAAGCTTTCTGCGACCAGATAATGGGTGCCTTTTTCTCCATCATTGGCAAATAAAGAGATTTTATCCAGGGCATCATGTTCAAGTGCGTTTAAAAAAGAGCGGGGCGCTCGAATATGTTTATCGACAGTGACCACCCAAGGGAGGGCGCGACCGCTCTTTTCAAAACGTTTTTTGACACTGGTAATGACATTGGATCTAACCAGTTCATTTTCTCTGCCTTCCGGTTTAGTTATAAACGCATCGACGCCAGTTATCTGGGTATAGAAGCCTTCGTCTTTAAAACGCTTCACTATGTTGGAATATCTGGGCTGATAAGGAATCCCGGTGCCATCATAAAGAATGTTGATATGTTTTAATCTGGCGTGTTCTGCTACGGCGTCACGCAATCTGTTTGCAAAGGGCTCAACATAAACATAATCGTCACTGTGGTGGCTTGCTGCGGTGAGTACTTTATAAAGATCACTTTGTTTACGAAATTCATCTAGTGACGCTACGACAAAATTTTCCCCGCAATAGGCATGCGCTATTTGTTCCACTGCTGTTTTTCCCGAACCCGCACCGCCCATGGACATAAATAAATGGGGGTAACGTACAGGGGTTTTGCCTTCAAATACTTCCTCTCTTGCTTTGTCCAATTTCTTGGTGATTTTGCTGAGTCGTTCGTAAGCAATTTCGACGGCACGTTGTAATCGACTGTCGCTGTTAGCGGCTGCAAGCATCCGATCTTTAAGTCTTTCATTGTAGACTAAGTCAAAGATGAGTGCGCTTTCGCCCTCGCATTGCTTTAGGAGTTGTACAACTTCAGTATGAGCTGGGGAGCGCAAACCGGTTAACATATTAATATCAAGGCAGAAGAGAGGGGCCGAACCGTCTTCACCAATAGTAATGCCATCAATTTCATAGCTTCCGGCTTTACGTAACGATTCTGTTTCGGGTAAATAACCAATCATGTTTTTGGATTCGCACAGGGGGTAATCCGCCAAATGCTTTCCCGCTACAAATAATTCTTGGGAAATACGATTTAAGGGCACAAGCCCGCCATTAACTGAGACTAAGCATCGTACACCTGTCTCTGTGGTATGGCATAGAAAAGGAATACCATGTATAAACCGTTTATTTTCAGGCCATTTTCCATAAGCGTTGGGTATATTCTGTAAACTTTTACAACGCGTCGGGTTTAGGGCATGTTCAAAAGCAAGGGTAATTTCGCGTAAGGAGCTATTTGGGTTGTGTAGAGCAGAAGCATCGTAAGATTCGATGCGTCTAAAGTCGATACCCTGTTCATATACGCTTTTAATGGCGGGCAATTTGCCCAGCATGGTAATAAAAAAGTCGAGGGTTAAGCGGTTTCCATAAGAGTAGGGTCTTACGCCGCGCATTTTGTGGTAAAACATGGCGAGTCTTTCGGCAATATTTTCTGTTTTGATTACAAAACCGTTATTATCGAAAATGGCCGTATCTTCATTTGCATTGCCATCAAGAACCAGGCTTTCAATAATTTCTCGAAATTGTTTTCTTTTGTCTGGATCTGTCATGGTTCCTGGACGATGACACACGGTAGGCTGATCCTTCCAGTCTTGATACATTTCACGATGAATTCTGGAAAATAGCTCAGTCAGGTAAGTAACTCGTTTGGTTTGGTCATGAGAGACTGTTCCTTCTGCTTCTTGCTGCAGTGTTGATAAGAGCTTCGTACCTTGAGAAATAGCGAGTGCTGTACGCAGTTTCTTCAATTGTTTGTAGCCGACTATTTTAGGGATAGTATCTTTGCTCATGAATATAATTCGATGTGTTTAACAATTGGGCGTTATTGTAATTAAATTTTCTAAGTTAATTTAACAATTTTCTTGGATTGCTATATTTTATGTAGTTCTATTCAGTTCTACTGACCTTTCCTAACGCTACTATAAAAGAAATTTTGAGCTATAATTAGGCACTTTTTACTGCCAAACGTGAAGATACCGTGTCGAATAGAAATAATGATTCATCAACTTTTCAGGGACTAATCCTGGCATTGCAAGACTATTGGTCTAGCCAGGGCTGTATTTTATTACAACCTTTGGATCAAGAAGTAGGCGCAGGTACTTTTCATCCAGCTACTTTTTTACGGGCTATAGGTCCAGAGCCTTGGAACACAGCTTATGTGCAGCCTTCACGCCGTCCAACCGATGGTCGTTTTGGTGAAAACCCTAATCGCTTACAGCATTACTACCAGTATCAGGTGTTATTAAAACCGTCGCCTGATAATATCCAGGAGCTGTATCTGGGGTCTTTGCGGTATTTAGGTCTGGATTTACTGGAACATGATATTCGTTTTGTTGAAGATAACTGGGAATCGCCTACTTTGGGTGCCTGGGGTTTAGGTTGGGAAGTGTGGCTCAATGGCATGGAAGTCACTCAGTTTACTTACTTTCAACAAGTGGGTGGCTTGGAGTGTCGTCCTGTCAGTGGTGAGATTACTTATGGTCTTGAACGTATCGCAATGTATTTACAAGGTGTTAAGAGCGTTTATGATCTAGTCTGGACTCATGGACCGCAAGGCGTGGTGACTTATGGGGATGTATTTCATCAAAATGAAGTTGAAATGTCGGCCTATAACTTTGATCATGCCAATGTTGATTTTCTATTCCAATGCTTTAATACCTACGAGCAGGAATGTCAAAAATTGATTGAACTCAATCTGCCACTACCTGCTTATGAAATGGTATTAAAGGCTTCGCATACGTTCAATTTACTGGATGCGCGTCATGCTATTTCGGTTACCGAGCGTCAGCGTTATATTCTAAGGGTCCGCACCTTATCGAGAGCTGTAGCAGAAGCTTATTACGCACGTAGAGAATCTTTGGGTTTCCCCATGTTGACCGAGCAAGGAGCATAACATGACTACAAGCAATCATTTACTATTCGAATTAGGTTCTGAAGAACTACCTCCAAAAACCTTGGTGAAGTTGAGTCAAGCCTTGTCAGACGGCATAAATAAAGGCTTACAAGATGCTGGAATTCCTTTTACAGGTATCAAAGCATTCGCTACACCACGACGTCTGGCGGTGTTTATTGAAAACCTGTCTAGCGCACAACCGGATAAAACAGTTGAGAAACGAGGCCCTGCGATACAAGCAGCTTTTGACTCTGATGGTGCACCCAGTAAAGCAGCAGCCAGTTTTGCTCGAAGTTGTGGAACTACCTTTGAACACTTAGACCGCTTAAAAACAGAAAAAGGTGAATGGTTGGCTTTTACGCAAGTCGTTAAAGGCCAAGCTACTGAAAATCTGATTCCAGATATCATTCGTCAAAGTATTATTGCGCTGCCCATCGCTAAAAGAATGCGTTGGGGTAGTTTCAATACAGAATTTGTCAGACCTGTGCATTGGGCTGTTTTACTGTACGGTGATCAAGTGATTGATACTGAAATATTAGGTTTAAAAACCAGTAATACGACGCTAGGACATCGTTTCCATGCCCCAACTCAACTGATTATTAATAAACCTGAAGATTATCAGGACGTTTTGTTGACGCAAGGCAAAGTCATTGCGGATATAGAACAACGTAAAGCGATTATTAAAACAGCAGCTCAAAAAGCAGCGGCAGCTGTGGGCGGCATTGCGCATATTGAAGACGATTTATTGGAAGAAATTGCGGCTTTAAATGAATGGCCAGTACCCATTACGGGGGGCTTTGATCCACGCTATTTAGAATTACCAGCAGAAGTGCTGATTACGACCATGCAAACGAATCAGAAATACTTTCCGGTTAAGAATGCAAAAGTGGGGTTGTTAGCACATTTTATTACCTTTAGTAATATTGAAAGTACTCGCCCCGAATCGATTCAACAAGGTAATGAGCGGGTGGTTACACCGCGTTTATCGGATGCGGAATTCTTTTGGAATCAGGATAGAAAGAAAACTTTGGCAGAAAGAGTCGATAGTTTATCTAGCATTGTGTTTCAGGAGAAACTGGGCACAGTGGCTGAAAAGACCCAGCGAGTTATTCAGTTGTCTGCGTTTATCGCAGAACGATTAAACGCTAATGTTGAATGGGCGAAACGAGCAGCGCTTTTAGCAAAGACCGATTTAATGACAGAAATGGTCGGTGAGTTTGGTAACTTGCAAGGCCTAATGGGGCGTTATTATGCCTTGGCTGAGGGCGAAGCACCTGAAGTTGCCTGGGCATTAGAAGAGCAGTATTTTCCCAAGCAATCAGGTAGCGAAACAGCGTCAAGCCAGATTGGTCAAGTGTTGGCACTGGCAGAAAAAATAGATACCTTAGCAGGTATTTTTAGTGCCGGGTTAATTCCAACCGGTGATAAAGACCCTTATGCGCTTCGTCGTGCGGCCTTGGGGATTCTACGTACACTGATTGAGAATAATTTGACTCTCGATCTTATTGAAGCGATTACGTTCTCCTTATCGTTGTTTACACATGGGTTTGATAAAGCAGCGACACAAGCGGCGGTGCTTGAGTTTATTTTCGATCGTTTAAAAGGTTACTGTCTGGATAAAGGCTATAGTGCTGATGAATTTGATGCGGTGATTACCGTTAAACCGGTTGATCCCTTAGATTTTATCCAGCGTCTTGTAGCGGTTAAAGCATTTAGGCAGTTACCCGAAGCAGAAAGTTTGGCGGCTGCTAACAAACGGATTCGAAATATATTGAAGAAATCAGATAGTCAACCTTCTGATACCGTAGGTGATTTAGTTGAAAGTGCAGAAATTCAACTATTGGAAGCGGCGAGTTTATCTGCTGAAGACATTAAGCCCCTGTTAGCTGAACGTAATTATCAGGCTACCTTGAATCGCTTAGCGCAATTAAGAGGCGCAGTAGATGCTTTCTTTGATAACGTTATGGTCATGACGGAAGATCTTGAATTACGCGCTCATCGTTTGGCTTTGTTAAACCTGTTATCCGAGCAGTTTTTAACCTGCGCGGATATTTCTAAATTACAGGCGTAAGTAACGGTGTCCAGGCAACGCTATATCTTATTAGATCGTGACGGTGTGATTAACGAAGATTCAGACGCTTTTATTAAATCGCCTGAAGAATGGTTACCCGTTGAAGGAAGTCTTGAGGCTATCGCGTTATTGACATCACACGGTTATAAAGTGATTGTGGTTACTAATCAATCGGGTATTGCAAGAGGCTTGTTTGATGAGATCATGCTAGCCAAGATTCATGCAAAAATGAATGCTCTTGTCGAAGAAAAAGGGGGGCTGATTACTGCTATTTATTATTGTCCTCACGGCCCAGATAGTGCTTGTGATTGTCGTAAACCGAAGCCTGGTTTATTAAAATCTTTTGCACAGGATTTTAATGCTGATTTATCTGGTATACCTGTCATCGGAGATTCTTTACGTGATCTACAAGCCGCTGAAGCGGTAGGTGCCGAGCCGATTTTAGTCAAAACAGGTAAAGGCCAGGGCACGCTATTAAATAATCCACACCTTAATATTCTTGTTTTTGAGAACTTATATGACGCAGCAAACTATATCACCGCAAGATCTTAGACCTAAAAATTATGTAGGCTCTACCTTATTGTTTATTGGTATTTTTTTAACCGCTACGATAGCAGGAAGCTTGATTCTTTTAGGCGTTTTTACGACCTTTAAAATACGCTGGAAAATAGGCTATGCCTGGTGTGCCGTTATTGGCTGGATGACCAAGGTTTTTTGTGGTTTGACATTTGAGGTAGAAGGGTTAGAACATGTTGATCAAGCACAGCCGACTATTTTTTTAAGTAACCATCAATCCGCTTGGGAAACCTTGGCTTTGCGGTATATTTTGCCACCGCATTCGGTGGTGATTAAGCGTGAATTGCTTTATTTTCCTATTTGGGGATGGTCATTGCTGGCTTTAAAATCGATTGTAATTAATCGAAAAAATCAACGCGCTTCTTTGAAGTCTTTACTGGATCAGGGGACGCGGTACTTAAAAGAGGGTTTGTCCGTTTTAATTTTTCCAGAAGGAACGAGGGCAGGAACCAGGGATGTGCTTAAATTTAATATCGGTGGCGCGATGTTGGCTCACAAGACCGGCTATCCCGTTATTCCTGTAGCTCATAATGCCGGTGATTTTTGGCCGCGCTATAGCTTTTTTAAATATCCAGGGGTGATTAAAGTAAAAATTGGCCCTTCTATGGAAACAAAGGCACGTAAAGCCGCTGACATCAATGCAGAAGCAGAAGCCTGGATAAGACAGGCTATAAAAGAGATGGGGTAGATTTAATAATACCCAAGCTTTTGTCAGGGTCTTACTTAAACTGCGTATAATGCGCTTAATAATAACTCAATAAAATAAAGAACGGTCACTTACCCATGAAGAAAATTTTACTCCTGTCCTTAGCAGCCTTATTGTTACCAGCATGTGCTGATAAAAATCAATATGAGCAGGCTGTCTTGGAGCAAATGAAAAAAGAAGCTGATATAAAAGATTACAAGATAACGCCAGAGTATATGGCTAAATGTGTAGTCGATACAACAGCTAAAAATATGCCAGGTATTTTTCCCTTAGATCCAGCGAGGTTAACGGCTTATCGAAACTATACGAAAATGCTGACTTTAACAGAATCTCATGATCCTAAAAAGGTACTTGAAGAGTTGCGTACAGATTTCGGTTCAGCAAAAGATCTGGCTGAAGCGCATACTAATTACACAGAAAGTTTAATGGAGTGTTATACCGCAGTGATTTCTGAGTCTGAAGAAGCGGAAAAAGATAAATCGGAAGATGTTAAAACAGAAGCGGCACCAGTTACGCCGCAATCTGCTCCAACAACAGATGGCTCGCCAAGTAAATAAAAAGTGCATCCCCAGTCTGTTGAAGGACTGGGTATTTGGGGTCTATTTAACTTTCATTCCTGCTACGGCCCCTTCATCTGGGCTCAAAATCCAGATATCTTTTCCGCCCGGACCTGCGGCTAGTACCATACCTTCTGAGCAGCCAAAACGCATTTTTCTAGGGGCAAGATTAGCGATAACTAAAGTTAATCTGCCTTCTAAATCTTCAGGGGCATAAGCTGCTTTTATACCCGCAAAGATAGTGCGAACTTCATCACCAATATCAACGGTTAAGTGTAATAACTTGTCCGAGCCTTCTATAGGCTCTGCTTTGATGATTTTAGCGATACGTAAATCAAGTTTGGAAAAATCATTAAAATCAACAACTTCAGCAACAGGTTCAAACTGCTTTTCTTTAATAACGGCGGCTTGAATCGGGGAGGCCGTTTTCTCGAGGTTTTCTTTAGACGCCTCAACAATCGCGGCAACTTTATCCGCATCAACACGGGTCATCAACGGTTTAAAATCATTGACGGTATGATTTAATAGCGGTTGGCTGTTGGCGGGCCAAATTTGAGACTCGATGTTTAAAAAGAGTTCTGCTTCTGTCGCTAATGCTGGAAGCACTGGCTTTAGGTAAGCCGCCAATAACCGGAACAAATTAATACCGACCGAGCAAATCTGATGGAGCTGGTTATCCTGACCTTCCTGCTTTGCAACTAACCAAGGTTTCTTTTCATCAATGTACTGGTTCGCTTTATCTGCTAATGCCATGATTTCGCGCATGGCTTTGCCAAACTCGCGGGCTTCATAAAAGGAAGCAATAGTTTCGTTAGCATTTACAAACTCTAAAAATAAATCAGTTTCAGAGCATTCAGCGGATAAGGTATTAGAAAAACGTTTGTTAATAAAACCGCTACAACGACTGGCAATATTGACCACTTTACCGACGAGATCAGAGTTAACACGCTGACTAAAATCATCAAAATTTAAATCTATATCATCAACGCCAGCGCTAAGTTTAGCGGCGAAATAATAGCGTAGATATTCGGGATTTAAATAATCTAAATAGGTGCGTGCGGTAATAAACGTGCCGCGCGATTTAGACATCTTTTCACCATTAACAGTTAAGAAGCCATGTGCGAAAATGGCAGTGGGCGTTCTAAAGTTTGCACCACTTAACATTGCTGGCCAAAATAGGGCGTGGAAGTAAATAATGTCTTTACCAATAAAATGGTAAAGCTCAGTAGTGCTTTCATTTGTCCAGAACTCATCAAAATTGAGTGACTGTTTGTCACACAAATTTTTAAAACTAGCCATGTAACCAATAGGTGCATCTAGCCAGACATAAAAGTATTTGCCCGGCGCGTCAGGAATTTCAAAACCAAAATAAGGTGCGTCCCGTGAGATATCCCATTGCTGTAGGCCACCATCAAGCCATTCTGCAAGCTTGTTTCTGACTTCAGGTTGTAAATGACCTGCTTGTGTCCAATCCGAGAGCATGTCGGAAAAGTCAGCCAGATTAAAAAAGTAATGCACAGAATCTTTTTCAATGGGTTTTTCACCAGAAATGGCAGAGACAGCATTTATTAATTCAGTCGGTGAGTAATTAGCTCCACAGATTTCGCAGCCATCGCCGTATTGCTCTTTAGCGCCACATTTCGGGCATTCGCCTTTAATAAAACGATCTGGTAAAAACATGTTTTTAACCGGATCATATGCCTGAGTAATAGAACGTGAACTGATATGACCGGCATCTCTTAAACGAGTGTAGATCAACTCTGAAAAAGTTTTATTTTCTTCTGAGTGAGTGCTGTGATAATTATCAAAAGCGACACCAAAGGCTGTAAAGTCAGCTAAGTGTTCTTTACCTACTTGCGCAATCAGTTCTTCGGGTGTGATACCTTCCCGATCTGCTTTAAGCATAATAGGTGTGCCATGTGTGTCATCAGCGCAGACGAAATAACAGAGGTTACCACGTTGTTTTTGAAAACGAACCCAGATATCAGTTTGGATATATTCAACCAGATGACCTAAATGAATAGGGCCGTTGGCATAAGGAAGGGCGCTAGTGACAAGAATTTTTCTATCAGACATTGTTAAAAGATCATGGTATACGGAAACAAATAATGCATGAATTATCTCATAAAATGAGCGGTTCAACAGAATAGAGGTTTGCTAAACAAGGAATTTTATAAAAAAAACTGTAGAATGCCTGTTATTGTGTGTCTTTAGGTGTTTAATAGGAATGTCTAAAGAGGGCTTGTTAACTAAACTATCAATATGGAATTATCATGGCGCAACTAGAAAAGACCGATGTAGAAAATCTGTTAAAGACGTTTATCGATCCTAATCATGGTGTCGATCTGGTCACGGCAAAATCAGTTAAATCAATTGTAATTGAAGGTTCTCGGATTACTGTTAAGTTGGAACTGGGATATCCAGCCAAAAGTACTATTGACGCATTAAAAGCCGCTGTCGAGCAACAGCTCAGTGTCCTGGAAGGCGTCATTCAGGTGACTGTGGAAGTGAGTGTAAAAATCCTGTCACATGCGGTACAACAAGCTTTAAAACCGCAGCCCAATATAAAAAACATTATCGCGGTTGCTTCAGGAAAAGGTGGGGTAGGCAAATCGACAACCTCGGTTAATCTTGCGCTAGCTTTAGTTGCTGAAGGCGCTAAAGTTGGCATACTCGATGCCGATATTTATGGGCCCAGTATTCCAACGATGCTGGGATTGTCTGGCCGGCCCGAAAGTGAAGACAATAAAACCATGTTGCCCAAGATCGCTTATGGCTTACAAACCATGTCTATTGGGTATTTGATTGAGCCTGATCAGCCGATGATCTGGCGAGGCCCTATTGCAACCAATACCTTGCAGCAATTATTAAGAGATACTAATTGGGTCGATCTGGATTATCTTATTATAGATTTACCGCCTGGTACTGGTGATATTCAATTGACACTTGCACAACAAATTCCAGTGAGTGGTGCCATTATTGTTACAACGCCTCAAGATATTGCGCTGATTGATGCGCAGCGTGGCTTAGGCATGTTTGCAAAAGTTAATGTGCCGGTTTTAGGTGTCGTTGAAAATATGAGTATGCATATTTGTAGTCAGTGTGGTCATGCAGAAGCTATTTTCGGAGAAGGGGGTGGTATCGCGATGTCTGAGAAAAACAAGGTAGATTTTTTAGGCGCTTTGCCATTGGATATCACTATCCGGCAATATGCTGACTCAGGAAAACCGACTGTCGTTGCTGATCCTGATGGAAAAGCTGCGCAAATTTATAAAGCAATAGCGCGTAAAACAGCGGCAAAGTTAGCCTTAAAAACAAAAGATTACAGTACTCGCTTTCCTAATATTGTAGTGCAAAACACCTGAAGAACAATCTACGCCGTCGCGATCTTGTAGAGGTTGATGTTTAAGGTAATTCGCAATAAATAAAATGCCATCGTATAGGATGGGGTGGTTTATTATTGCGTCTTACCTTGTGTCGTTAGCAACTCTATGTAAAAATTAAACAATTTAAAACAATAGGTTTAATAGTTAATGAGCATAAAGTCGGACAAATGGATACGCCGTATGGCGGAGCAACAAGGTATGATCGAGCCCTTTGAAAGTGGTCAAGTCAGGAGTTCTGAGCAGGGCAAGGTTATTTCTTATGGTACCTCCAGTTACGGTTATGACGTTCGATGTTCTGATGAATTTAAAATCTTTACCAATATTAACTCAGCGATTGTTGATCCGAAAAACTTTGATCCCAATAGCTTTGTAGATGTTAAATCGGATGTGTGTATTATTCCACCCAACTCATTTGCGTTAGCCCGTACGGTAGAATATTTCCGGATTCCGCGTGATGTATTGGTTATTTGTTTGGGTAAATCAACTTATGCGCGTTGCGGCATTATTGTTAACGTGACCCCCTTAGAGCCTGAATGGGAGGGGCACGTCACCCTGGAGTTTTCTAATACCACTACTTTACCAGCAAAAATTTATGCTAATGAAGGCGTCGCGCAAATGCTCTTTTTTGGCAGCGATGAGGTCTGCGAAACATCTTATAAGGATAGAGAAGGTAAGTATCAGGGGCAAACGGGGGTTACTTTACCTAAAGCTTAAAATTATTGCATTTCTTTTTGGGGTGGTAATTGAATAAAAAAACCTTTTGTATTGAGGCTCTCAATGACTTTTTTAGCATCTTCCTTAGCTAATTTTTTATCTTCAGTTAATGCTAGCTCCATGACAAACTCCAATTTTCCAAAGTTGTTCAATAATTCTTCTGGCACCTTTGAAAAATCATCTCGGTTAACGAGGTACAAGTACAGGTAATCTTTTTTTAAGCTTTTATAAATAAAGGATTGCATGGGGTTAAAAGGTAGTTGAATAAAAAGGTTCATTTTACTGCTTTTTAAGAAAGCTTCCCTAATTTTACAATGACTTCTTTCTAATCATGGATAAATCAATTTTTAAGTTCGATGACTTTTTTAAATCAGCCTGTGTCTTTGAAGCTTCCTTGGTTCTGGTTGCTGTCGGGTTAGGTTGGATTGCCTCGATCAATCCGTTTGAAAATATTTACTTTTCAGAAATGGCTATACTTTACGGGGTGATAGGGACAATCCCCTTGTTTTTAATGTTTCTTGCCCTGGAAAAATTACAAGGCGATTCGGTCGTTAAAATAAAGAATTTGCTGCTTAATACCTTAGGGCCTGGCTTGCATAGTTACCATTGGACCGATTTATTGATATTGGCATCTATCGCTGGGGTATCAGAAGAGGTATTGTTTAGAGGCGTTATTCAACCCTGGATAGAAAGCGCTTGGGGGGCTACAGCCGGTTTAATTGCAAGTAATATCCTATTCGGATTAGTTCATGCTGTTACACCACTTTATGCCGTATTAGCTATGCTAGTCGGTACTTATCTCGGTCTTTCCATGACATACGGGGGAGAAACAAATTTATTGGTTCCAATCATTATTCATGGATTCTATGACTTTTTAGCATTCGTGGTTTTAATGCGCATCTATCGTAATAGTATCAATACCTGAACCTTGAATGAATTTATTGTATAAAATAAAGAAACTATTCGTATATTCATAGTATCATTGTCAACAATAGAGATCTTATGTATAGTTAACCTGCAGTTTAACGAAACATTTTTTTATTTACGAGGATATACTCATGACTGATTTACAAAAAGATTTTTTAACCGGTATTGTTTTTATGACTGGCCTGGTTGGCTTTATTTCAGGTGAATTTATTATTTCATCAACCCTGTTTGCTTCGGCCGCTATTGCTAGCAATTTAAACTTTAATCACAGAAGATCCAACGCAGGACAATTCTGATGAGAAATAATCCAACTATAAGTAAACCTGCATCAATTTAACCTTTTATGGTTATGGAAAGGGGCAGGTTAGCCCTCACTTCGTCAACTATCAATAATAAGCCTAGAACGGAATCTTCGTTCTAGGTTTTTTTTTATTAAGCCCTCTAATTAATCGGTTCTTCCTGAATTAATCTTCTGTTTCTCTCTAATTATCAGTACACTTACCCATCTTGTTTTTGTCTTAACTTTCCCCTAGGATTCTGAAACAAATATATTTTGTTTACGAACTTTCTTGAAGTAATATTCTGTCAATAGCTGATGCCTATAGTCTGTTAGTATTGCATATCAGTGCATAATTCTGTGCTTTATGAAAGTTTTTATCGTCATTCAATCTATTACATCTGTACTTAACCGAGTTAACCATGCTAAATGTTCGTGAAATTGTTCTTACTATAATCGTATTATTTTGGAGTATCCAAGGTTATACCGAGTCTCATAAAGTCGCCATAGCCAGTGCTCATCCTTTAGCAACGGAGGCAGGATTCGAAGTTCTGGCTAAAGGCGGTAATGTTTATGATGCGGCGATAGCAGTGAGTGCTGCTTTAGCGGTTGTCGAACCCTGGGCTTCGGGTCTGGGTGGCGGTGCTTACTGGTTGCTGCATAGAGAAAAAGACTCGATAGATACTTTAATTGATGGCCGAGAAAAAGCGCCATTATCGGCTCATAAGGACATGTTTTTAAATAAAGACGGTAAAGTCATTGAAAGGTTGTCACTTGATGGCCCATTAGCCGCCGCGATTCCCGGAATGCCAGCAGGATTGGTACATTTATCAGAAAAATACGGGCAATTGTCTTTGGCGGATGATTTGGCGCCGGCCATACGCTATGCACAGACTGGTTTTGCGGTCAGTGAGCGGTATATAAAGTTATTAAAGTTCAGAGTCGCGACATTAAAACAATACGCTGACTCTGCACAATTATTTCTACAGGAAGGTGAGGCGCCTAAACCGTTTTCAATACTGAGACAACCCGATCTGGCTAACACATTAATCCTTTTGGCAAACTCAGGCCGAGATGGTTTTTATAGTGGCAGAACAGCCGATAAATTGGTTGAAGGTGTTAGAAATGCGGGTGGAATCTGGACTAAAGAAGACCTTGAAGCTTACCAAGTCGTCGAGCGTAAACCCGTTACAGGACATTATAAAGGCATAAAAGTAACCAGTGCCGCACCCTCATCATCGGGTGGCATTGTATTAATTGAAACGTTGAATATATTGGCAGGCTATGACCTTCAGAAACTAACCGAGCTTAATCGTAAACATATCATTATTGAAGCCATGCGTCGTGCCTATCATGATCGGAGCTTATATTTAGGTGATGCGGACTTTATTAAAGTCCCGGTTGAACGCTTAATAAACGAAGATTATGCTGCTGGCTTGCGTAGCAGTATCCGCTTAGATAAAGCCTTGCCCAGTAGCCAACTATCTGGCCAAATAGAACTTCAAACTGAAGGTATCGACACTACTCATTTTTCAATTATTGATGATGAAGGCAATCGGGTAGCAGCAACCCTGAGTATTAACTTTCCCTTTGGATCAGGGTTTGTAGCACCTGGCACGGGTGTAGTCTTGAATAATGAGATGGATGATTTTGATAGTGCACCGGGCGCTATGAATGGGTATGGATTAATAGGTGGCGTGGCTAACGCTATTGCTCCGGGTAAGCGTATGTTATCCAGTATGACCCCTACCTTTTTAGAAACAGATAAAGAAGTTGCTGTTTTAGGAACACAAGGTGGTAGCAAGATTATTTCAATGGTGCTGTTGGGTGCGCTCGATTTTGCGGAAGGCCATGCGCTGGACTCGTGGGTTAATAAACCTCGTTATCATCATCAATTTATGCCCGATGTGATTGAATATGAAAACGGTGCTTTCTCAAATGAAGAAATAGTGAATCTGAAGAGCCTTGGCCATGAGTTAAAACCGGTTCGTTATCCTTATGGTGATATGCAAGCGGTTCTACTAAATAAAACCACTAAACAGTTATCGGCAGCTAGTGATAAACGTGGCGAAGGTAGAGCAGTTGTAGGCCAGTAATGAATACAGATAGCGTTGAAGTATGGCATGGCATCATAACGGCAGACGAGGAACTTTATAATCGCTTTTTAGCTGTGTTAGATGACGATGAACAACGTCAAGCCAATAGATTCAAGAATACCCTATTACATAAGCGGTATGTCGAAGTGCATGGACGAATGAGAAGTTTGTTAGCTGAGGTCGTTAAACAAGCGCCAGAACAGATAACTATCTATAAAACTAAACAGGGTAAACCTTATTTGCCCGATTACCCCGAAGTTACTTTTAACTTATCACATTCAGCGGAGCAGTTGTTAATAGCTGTTGCTCAGAACTGCCGGGTTGGAGTCGATATTGAAGTATGTAAGCCGAGAGCTAATCTTACTGGTTTAGTGAATAAATGCTTTGCTGAAGCAGAGATGAGTTACTGGAATCAGTTACCAGACAATGAGAAAAAACAGGCATTCTATCGGTTCTGGACACGTAAGGAAGCCTTTGTAAAAGCCACGGGGCATGGGATTGTGTTGGGTTTAAATCAATGCATTATTAATCCTGAAAACCAGATTGAGTTCACAAGTGTTCCCATGCAATGCGGGAAAGCATCAATATGGTCTATTCAAGACTTTGAGTTGGGAGAGGGCCTATGTGGTGCGATAGTCTCAGATAAAAAATTGAGCAATGTAACCCTAAAGCACCTTTAGTCAAGCAACCGATATAAGCAGAGAAGCTGTTACTCGCTCTTTTTTACACGAATTTTAAAGCCCGCAATGGCTGTGCCATTTAAAGAATTAATGGCGGCTTTAGCCTCTCCTGGTTTTGGCATTTCAACAAAGCCAAAGCCTTTTGAAAGCCCCGTATCTTTGTCTAATACAAGGTTGCAAGATTGCACTGCACCATGTGCTTGAAATAGAGGTAAAAGCTCTGCCTCTGTAGTTGTGCGTGCGAGATTACGGATAAGTATTTTCATTAATTTACCGTGTAATTTTGTAGTTTGTAAATTATACAGCTTCTTAATCAATTCTATCGATATATCAATAGAATCAGGTAGCAGTTTAAATGAGAATCTTACGGCATGTTTAAACAAAACTTTTTAGTTTGAAATAATAAGCTTTTAATACTGCCTCATTCCACCCATGTAGCGACCATTGCGATTACCACGATTGCCATACTCAGGGTGGCTAGCCAACCAAGAATCTTAAGCTTTGGAGAGATAACAAACTTGCCCATGATGTCCACTCGCACCGCTATTAGCATCATCACGATCATGATAGGCACAGAGATGACGCCGTTAATAACCGCACTCCAAAATAGGGCTTTAATGGGATCGACAGGCGTAAAGTTAAGCGCAACGCCGAGTGTCGT
>CAIPPE010000033.1 GCA_903866825.1 uncultured Methylococcaceae bacterium | reverse complement strand
GCAATGTGTTCAATTAATTGCTCACAGTGTTTTTGTCCTTGCAGTTCGCTGGCGTGCATCAACTCAAGGATGAAGGTTTGCAGGAAATAGACCGGTGTTAAATCGGAAAGCGAGTTATTGTCCATGGTATTCTGTGAAATAATTTTTCCCTAATTGAAGCACAACTTCCTTAATCTAGCAACGTTAAAAACCAACTCCTTGTAAATCAAGATAAATATTATTATTAATTACTGGCACATCACTTGCTTTGTATGAAATGCAACTAACAATCAATATCAACGAGGAGTCAAAAATGAGCCAAGATAAACCACCTTTAGATCCACATCCACTCAGTGAGTATGTTGCATGGGCCGGAAACCGCAACCGCGAACCGCTTCTAGGCGTTTTAAAAGAAAAGCTGCCAAAAGATTCAGCAAATGTTTTGGAACTCGCCAGCGGCAGCGGCATGCACATTAACTATTTTGCGCCGCATTTCGAGCACTTGCATTTTCATCCTTCTGATAAAGACATAGACGTTTTTAATAACATCAAGAAACTGTCTTTAGATCAGGGTAATAACAATATTGCCGATCCTGTACATCTGGATTTAACCAATCCTGAAACCTGGTTTAATGTCGGAACCCCACGTTCATTCGCAGCAATTTTCTGTATCAATATTTTTCAGGTAGCACCTATTTCAATTGCCGACGGCATGATGGAATGCGCTGCAAATTTACTGGATGACGATGGATTTTTACTGATTTATGGGCCGTTTCAGGTTGAAGGTAGTTTTACCACTGATTCCAATAAAGAATTTCACGAGACTTTAAGTTCAGCGGGTGTTTCGGAATGGGGCTTAAAAGATATTGCCGATCTAAAAAAAGCAGCCGATAATCATGACCTGGAATTAAAACAGCTCATCAATATGCCTGCAAATAATTTCTCTCTGATATTTGGTAGAAAACAATAATGGTAGATAAATGCTCAGCCGTTATCATCGGAGTAGGTCCAGAGCAAGGATTGGGCGCCTCACTCGCCAAGTTTTTTGCTGGAAAAGGTTTACATATTTTCATCGCCGGTCGAAGTGAAAACAAGCTACTGAAGGTTGCGGAAAAAATCAGGCAAACCGGTGGTACAGCTACTACAGTGATTGCCGATGCAACAGTTGAGCGTGAAGTGGCGCATTTGTTCGAAATGGCGCAACGGGATGGTTATTGTATCGATATTGCTGCCTACAATGTAGACAGCAATATTCCATCTCCATTGCTGGAAACGGATACAGAAACTTTTACTCAACTTTGGCAACAAAATTGTCTGGGCGCTTTTTTCTTCGGCAAAGAAGCGGTTAATGCCATGAAGGATCAGCGCAAGGGGACTGTGTTTTTTACCGGCGCGACCGCGTCATTAAGGGCAAAACCACCCTTTACGGCATTTGCAGCGGCTAAAGCAGGCTTAAGAGCATTAGCGCAAGGCATGGCAAGAGAATTTTCTCCGCAAGGCATACATATTGTGCATACCATTATTGATGGCGTGATCGATGGCGAACGAGCAAGAAATCAATTCCCTGACTATGTTAAGGCCAAAGGTCAGGAGGGCTTATTGCAGCTTGATGCCATTGCTGAAACCTACTGGGCTATTCACCAACAACACGCCAGTGCATGGACTCATGAACTGGATTTGAGACCCTTTATAGAACCCTTTTAGTTAGGAGTAAATGTATAAGACACTTAACGGTACTTTTCGGATTGATATTTTCGGTATCCATCATTAACTGGAATTACTCAGTTAAACTCTAAAATAACATTACCACAAACACAAATAAAAAAAGGGTTACTTGCATTATTTATTTAAAGATTTTCTGTTATGCCTCTCATCCTTCAATATTTGGGTAATTTCTTAATGCCACCCCCCATATTGGGTTGTTGGATCACCTCGCCAACCTGATGTAGTCTTATTGGCATCGGGAACATGTACCGTTTCTTCTGCCGCTCGAACCATATTTGGCCGAGTATAACCCCCCATCGCTTTAGCTGCTTTTGCTATGGCAGTGGTTGCTGGATTAATCTGATATTTACTGATTTTGTCATCGATTACCGCAACGGTCCATTGCTCAGTGTCTGAATCTGTCGAAGCGGTCAATAAAATGGGCAATTCTGTATTAGCAGGAACATCAATAGTAAAGTGACCATTCTCTATAGTAGCATGAACGATGGGGCGACCGCTTTCATCCGTTACTTTGATACGACCTGATTTTACAATGCCTTTATTGTTACTGACCACGCCCTCTAAAGTAGTGGGTTGTGTGTATTTTTTTACTGTACTCGGAATAATTTTTGCTGTCTTTTGATTATTATCACAGCTAATAAGGACAGGGCTAATTAGGATTGCCCCTATCAATGAATATAATAATTTACGCTTCATTCCTCTCACCTAATACAAATAATTTTATTTTAATTTATTGTTGCATCTGTTTCAAAACGCCGTTTTCCATCCGATAAATAACATCGACTAAGCCTAAACCGGCTTCACGATGCGTTACCATAATAACGGTTTTATTATGTGCAAAAACACTTAAAGCGTTAAAAACATCTTGTTCAGTATTACAATCTAAGCCTTCAGTTGGCTCATCCAAAATCAAGATAGGTGCATTTTTAAGATATAACCGCGCCAAAGCAATACGTCGTGCTTCGCCACCTGATACTTTTACGCCACTTTCTCCAACCCAGGTATCTAAGCCTTCAGGTAAGTAACTCAAAAACTTTTCCAGCCCCGCCGCTTTAATTGCAGCGGTTAATTCTTTATCTGAGGCAGTTGGCTTGGCAATTAATAGGTTTTCTCTAATGCTAGCAGCAAATAATTGGCTACGCTGAGAAAGTACTCCAAAGCAGGTCATCAGTTGATCAGTGTGCCAGTATTTTAGAGACTGTCCATTCAATAATACTTGCCCTGTTTCAGGATCATAATAACGCATTATCAACTGCAGGAGCGTTGTTTTTCCCGAACCGCTTATTCCAACAACAGCTATTTTACTGCCTTGAGGAATACTTAAATTAATATTCTTTAAAACCCAATCCTGTTGTTCTGAGTAACGAAAGCTGACATTATCCAAGGCCATATCATACTGCTTAGATAAAGAAGCCGACTCAAGAGGGTTGGGTGTTGTCGGCGACATATCGGCAACTTGTCGTATCCGTTGAGCCGCTTTTTGAGTCTTACCCAGCAGTTGCATAGCCAGTGGTAACGGAGTGACTAACTCAAACGCAGCCATAACACAAAAAATAACCAATGCAACTTCGGCTCCTGATAACAGGTTCTTCGTATATAAAAGTGTCGAGAGGATTAAAGTAATTATTAAACTCACCTGAGCGAGTAAGAAAGTAATCGTTGAAGAGATGGCTGATAAACGGTTATTGAGACGTTGGGTGTTAATCATTAAATCAGAAAATTTACTGAGATAAGCACTAAAGCGACCATAAGCCTGATTAGTTATTAACTCTGAAAGTCCTTGCAAGGTATCAAGGTTACGAATTCTAAAGTTGGCTGCCAAAACAATGATTTGCTCTGCGCCCTCTTGCCCTAAACGATTAAAAAGCCAAGGCACCCAAACCGAGGCAACTATTAAAATCAGTCCTGTCGTTAAACTAATGATCGGGGTATAGCAGGCTAAAAAGACAGTGACGCCTACGATACCTAATAGCGCGACGGTCATCGGTGCAAGCAAACGTAAATACAGGGCATCTAACGCATCAATATCGGCGGTCATCCGCGACAGTAAATCGCCACTGCGCATCAATGATAAACGCCCGGGTACTAAAGGAATCAGTTGTTGAAAAAACCAGCCTCGAACACTTGCCAATACCCGAAAAGTGGCTTCATGGGTGACTACGCGCTCTCCATAGCGTCCCAAGGTGCGTGTAATAGCCAAGGCCCGAATCTGGGCAGCGGGTAGCATAAAATTAAATGTTAAGGCGTTGCCATCGAGCTCCAGCAATCCTGCAATGGCGGATGAACTGATAAACCAGCCGGATAATGTTAATAAAGTAATAGAAGCTAAGGTAGTTAACAAGGACAGTAGTGTGCCACTGACCAACCAAACACTTTGGGGTTTAAAAAGCTTTAAAAAGAACCAGCAATCTTTCATGATACCAACCGACCTTGCTGCAAGACGATGTGCCGCGTCATTCTATTAATCACTAAAGGATCATGCGTAGCAATAATCAAGGTCTTGTCGCGGAACAAATCATCAATAACCTCTAATAAAAGTACTTTATTCGTGCTATCGAGATTAGCGGTAGGTTCGTCCAGAACAATAATATCCGCCTCTTTTAAGAAGGCTCTTGCTAATGCGATTCGCTGTACTTGTCCGCCAGATAAGCCATAGCCTCGTTCTCCAACCTGGGTTAGTAATCCCTCAGGTAAAGCCTGACTAAATTCAGTAATACCTGCTGCGTTTGCTGCTTCGATAACTCGTTGCTCAGTTGCTTCAGGATTAGCCAGGGTGATGTTATCTTTTATAGTACCGTGAAAAATATAAGCATTCTGTCCGACCCAAGCGATCAGCTTTGCTGCATTTTCTTGAGTGACTTCAACGCCATTGAGT
>CAIPPE010000032.1 GCA_903866825.1 uncultured Methylococcaceae bacterium | reverse complement strand
GATCCCAATCAACTGCCCACCAAAAACCTCTTGTAACATCGGGGATGACATACCAATCACACCGATTCCAGCACTCACATTCATGCATAACACCCCCCATAACAGCCAGAATTGTTTAATCTTGAAGATGTTTTGCACATGAACGTGATGCTCAGTAATCATTCTGTTGGATTTTTTAGCGGTTGAAGGCACCCAGCCCAGCGGTTTCCATCCAGAAACCGGAATCCGGTAACTTAACGCGCCCGACATCATAAAAAAGAAATAGATGCCAGCCATTACCATAAAGGTCTGCATAACACCGACATCAGTGGGTGTCGCAAAGTATTTCATCAGCCCGGTTGCTAAAGGCGAGCCAATCATCGCACCACCACCAAAGCCCATAATGGCCATACCGGTTGCCATGCCTCTACGATCAGGAAACCATTTAATCAATGTCGATACCGGAGAAATATAACCCAACCCTAAACCTATGCCACCAATAACCCCCGACCCCAGCAACATGATCCAGAATTGATGCCAATAAATTCCCAGAGCTGACAACAACATACCGCCACACCAGCACAAAGCACTAATAACTGCGGCTTTGCGTGGCCCGACATGCTCTAACCATCCACCCCATAATGCAGCCGAGGAGCCTAAGAATACAAAAAACAGGGTATACATCCAGCCCAGGGTAGAGATTTTCCAGTCACAGGTAGTGACAAAGAGCTCTTGAAAAAAGCCAACCTCAGGACCACAGGCAATACTTTCTTTAACACCCAAAGCTTTTGACAGAGGCAACCAAAACACCGAAAAACCATAGGCCATGCCAATACACAAATGAATAGCCAAAGCCGCTGGAGGTACCAACCAACGATTGAAGCCCGGAGCGGCAACCGTACGCTCTTTATTTAAAATACCGCGAAAACCTTCACTCATACCGTCGCTTCTCGTTACAAAAAAATGAATTATACTGTTCGGGTTAATCACTGCAAACCCTATTTAATCTACCCAACATCGTAGCATTAAAGAAAAACATCCGGTGTCAGTGTAATAGTCTGTTTAAGTTTTCCTACGCCTTCATTGAAACTCTTGTAAAATTAAACTGTCTGTGTATATTGTTATAGCTGAACTTATTTATTGGGAAGCTCGTAGATATTAAAAGGATTGTCCGAACCAGAACAAATTTTGTTAATTATTCACTTAAGGAAACTAACTAAAATGAAAGTAAATACTGCTATTTCACGTCAAGAATCAGGTATTCTTGCGACTAATAAAGTTCTAAAAAACACTTACCTGCTACTATCAATGACCTTGTTGTTCAGTGCTGTAACAGCAGGCGCTGCAATGTTCTTTAACCTGCCTCCTTTTGGCATGATTGCTACTTTAGTCGGCTTTTACGGTTTGTTTTTCTTAACCGCTAAATTCAGTAATAGTGCTTTGGGCTTACTGTTTGTTTTCGCTTTAACCGGTTTTATGGGCTTAACACTGGGCCCTATTCTAAACATGTATGTCAATGCCTTCAGCAATGGCAATGAACTGATCATAATGGCTCTGGGTGGAACAGGTGTCATTTTTCTGGGTCTTTCTGGCTATGCTTTAACCACTCGTAAAGACTTCAGTTATCTGGGCGGCTTCCTGATGGTTGGCGTTTTGGTTGCGTTTTTAGCCGGTATTGGTGCTATCGTTTTCTCTATCCCAGCGTTATCACTGGCGGTATCAGCGATGTTTATCTTACTGATGTCAGGTATGATCCTGTTTCAAACCAGTCAAATAGTAAATGGTGGTGAAACTAACTATATCCTGGCAACTATTTCGCTTTATGTTTCTATCTACAACTTATTCCTAAGCTTATTGCAAATCTTAGGTGCATTCAACGGTAGAAATTAATTATTACCTGAAGATAACGACTCAACGTTGTTAGTTTGTTTATAGATATAAAAAAGGGTGTCGTAAAGACACCCTTTTTTTGTGTTACGAAAGTCTATCAGACACTTTAGGGCAATAACTCCCAAGTGGCGCGATAACCTGTTTCCTTATTATAGTTTTGCCAGACAAGATCAGGGCGAACAATTGGCTTTGTAGGAATCATAAAAGTCACAATATCAAAAGTCCCGCATAAAGTACGTCCCATCATATGCAGTAAACCCGTCATAAAACCAGCGGTTGCAGCATAAGCCGGACCATTAGTCCGATTAGTGATGATAACGCTTTTTGGTATTTCCGCAATACCTGTCACAGTATTAGCAAAACCATTACCTAACTTGATACCCCATTTAGCGGGATAATTGTTCGATGCTGCGGTCGCAAAAGAAGACATAAAGAAGAATAAGGTGGCTATCATCAATAGCGTTTTTAAGATCTGTTTCATGGGTAACTCCATAAGAAAAAATAATTAAACAAAGGCAATACAAACTCATTCAAAAAATCATACTATACTGCAATACAAACGGCCCAGAGCAACATCTAACCAATAGACTATTCCTTATCGTTATAAAAGCGCCCATACCGTAACAGCATAACGGGCAACAACAATAAGTTTAATACCGTAGAACTCACCAGACCTCCGATTATAATAGCCGCCATCGGCCCCATAATTTCACGCCCCGGATTATCACTATTAAAAGCAATTGGAAACATCGCTAGTGCAGTCACCAGAGCTGTCATCAAAATTGAGGGCAAACGCTCTTGAGCACCTAATATGACCGTATCAATATCCCAATGCTTCCCTTCAGTTTCAACTAAATACCGATAATGTGACAATAGCATAATACTATTACGCACGGTAATGCCAAATAAAGTAACAAAGCCGACGATAGATCCTACCGACAAGGTCGCATTAGTCACTAATACGGCAACAACTCCGCCAATCAGGGCAAAAGGAAAGTTGACCAGTGCCAACAAGGTATTACGTACACTACCAATTGCCATATAGATAAAAATCAAAACTCCCGCACCTGCCAACAAGGAATGCAGAATCAATTCATTCCGTGCTTGAGCCTGTTCAATAGCCGCTCCGGTAAATTCTGGATAACTATCCGCAGAAACGGGAATTTCTTTAAGCACCCGTGCTTTAAGTTCTGCCATAAAGCTATCCATGTCCCGATTCAGTACATTACAGGTCACTGCCTGTCTACGCTGTGCGCCCTGATGCAAGATATTATAGCGACTTGCCGTGTGGCGAATCTCAGCAACCTGCTCCAGCCTGACCAGGGAGCCATCCAGCGCTCTAATCGGCAATTGACCAATGCTATCAGGCTGCTGCCTCAGTTCTGGTGCTAAGGCTACGGCAATATTGATAATCTTTTTACCCTGAATATGTTTACCGACTATACGAGTTTCATAAGCCGTTTGAACGGCATTCACCACTTCTGCAGGCATGAGCCCCCAAAAGTTAAGCTGATCAAGATTCAGATTAATCTGCAATAACGGTGTCGCAGGGGGTGAACGTAACTGTATATCAGTCGCTCCTGGAATGTCAGCCATGATCTTAGCCAGGACGTGTGCCTGAGCATCCAGCACGTTCAAATCATTTCCATACAGATTGACAACTACAGGTGCGGTATAACCCGATATGGTTTCATCAATTCTCTCGGTCAGAAAGGTATTGGCTTCAAAGCTAATACCGGGGAAATGCCCCAGAATCTCTCTTAACTGATCAAAGATCTGTTGCTGTTGCTCTCCTGATAAAGAATCAAGCCTGACTTCATATTCACTATAATGACTACCGTAAGTATCTGCTCCCCTCTCTGCTCGCCCAGCCCATTGAGAGACCGATTGAACACCAGGAATAGTCAGAAACTTTTCAGTTAATTGGCTGCCAATTCTCAACGACTCCTGCAGGGAGGTGCCTGGAAGACTGGTAGTATGCACAATATAGTGTCCCTCTCGTAACTCTGGCAAGAACTTACTATCCAGTTTAAAAAAAGTCATGGCCCCCAACAAACAAACTACCAGACAACCGGCGATTAGACCCTTAAAATACTTGAACACGAACTCTAACAGACGCTGATAAACAGGCTTGATGTACTGTATCAACGGCGGATCATTACTCTTATCAAATTGACGCCCCAATAACAAAAAACACAAGGCAGGCGTTAACGTCAAAGCGACCAATAAAGAGACCAAGATGGCCAAAATGTACGAATACCCAAGTGGTGCAAATAAACGGCCTGCGACGCCATTCAGCGTTAATAAGGGTACAAAAACCAAAGCCACAATAAAACTGGCGTAAACTACCGAACTACGGACTTCCAGTGAAGCGGTATAAACCACATTAGCAACAGACAAAGGCATTTCTAACAAACGGTTCTCTCGCAACCGCCTGAAGATATTTTCAGTATCAATGATCGCATCATCTACCACTTCTCCTAAAGCTATAGCCAAACCACCCAGCACCATGATATTAAGATGAACTCCCGATTCTAATAACACAATAACAGCGCCCATCAAGGAGACCGGAATCGCTAAGGCAGAAATAAAGGCGGTACGAAAGTTAAACAAAAACAGATACAAAATAATTAGTACAAATAAGCCCCCCATCAGCAAATGACCTGACAGGTTAGCTATTGACCGTTCGATATAATCCGCCGGACGAAACAAATGCTCATAGAAAGTAATCGCTTCATTTTTAAAGACCGGCTCAAACTCCTGTAGCATTTGCTCGACTTGCCTGGAAACTGTCAAGGTATTAGCCCCATACTGCCCGATAACCATTAACACGATACCTGGTTTACCGCCTATTTGTGCTGCACTGATCGGTGGTTCAGGCGCATAATGAATCGTAGAGACTTCCCCCAGTGTAATATTCCTACCCAGCTCGCGTTTAACGATGATTTTCCCAAATTGTTCAGGTGAACCGGGTTGACCCGTCACTTGTAAGGTAATCCGCTGGTTTTTATTTTCAACAAAACCACCCCCTTGGATAACACTCGCACGGGTGGCAGCTTCTATAATCTCATTAAGCGCTAAATTGAAGCGTTGCATTTGAATAGGATCAACCTGAATTTGCAACTGCCCGACTTCTCCCCCAAACACATTGACATCAGCCACACCCGGTATTGCCAATAAACGAGGTACGACTGTCCAGTCAACCAGACTCCTTAACGCCATTAAATCTTTGGCTTCCGAGTTCAGACCTATCGTTAATACCGTTGCCGAGGATGAAGACAATGGAATAGCAACGGGTGTAATTCCCAATGGCAAATTGGCTGACGAGACACCTAAACGCTCACTGATTAACTGCCGGTTTCGGTAAATATCAGTTTGTTCTTTAAACGTCGCCGTTATAATCGACAAACCCTGAATAGATTCTGAACGAACCGATTCCATGCCGACCAAACCACTAATGGCTGTTTCAATCTGGCGGGTCACCAGAACCTCTACCTGTTCTGCGGATAATCCGGGAGCCTCACTTTGAATGATGACCCGCTTGGGTGCAAACTCTGGAAAAATATCCAGACCTGCTGTAGTAAACCGGTAACTGCCATACAGTAAAACAATAATGGCCAAAGCAACGACGATACCGTAAAAGCGAATTGAAAAGCGGACTAAGGTACTCAGCATCAGTAAAATATAAGCGACGTTTGGACGAAGAAATAAGGATAACGGCTTATATTATCCTATACAGTTCTTAGACGGATTGAGCTATTTTAGGAAATTTTCCTATTCTAAACACACTATACTGCTTGGAATCGTAAACTTGACTTAATGACAGGACTTTCATGACGTATTTTCTCTTTCGCAAACATTGGCTATGGGCAGCTATACCCCTACTATTAACCAGCCCTATCATTAACGCTGCTGAAGCTGAGACTGAAAACACCCCGAACAAAACATCCCCTGTTGATGTATTTGAACTTCCCGAAATTGAAGTGGTTAGCACCACCCCCGTTGGTTCGAGCGGTCTAAAATTAAAGAAAATTTCGGGTAATGTGCAATCAATTGAAGATGAGACCCTCAATCGTCATGAAGCCACCTCTTTACCTGACTTTATGAATCGTCAAATGCAAAGCGTTAATATCAACGACACGCAAAACAACCCTTATCAACCCGATATTACTTATCGGGGCTTTAGTGCTTCTCCCGTATTAGGAGCGCCTATCGGGGTCTCAGTGTACCAGGATGGGGTACGGGTTAATGAAGCCTTTGGAGATACCATCAATTGGGACTTAATCCCTCAAATTGCGATCTCTAGTATGGAAATGATGCCTGGCTCAAACCCTTTATTTGGCTTAAATACCTTGGGCGGCGCCTTATCACTGAGAACCAAGAGCGGCAGAAGTCATCCTGGTTTTAATGCTCAAGCCAGTGGTGGCTCTTACGGTCGCCAAAATTACCAGGCTGAGTATGGTGGGTCCCATGATCAATTTGATTGGTATTTTGCAGGTAATATTTTTGATGATCAAGGCTGGCGACCTTATTCTCCATCCAGTGTTAATCAAAGCTTTGGTAAAATCGGCTGGGAGAATGATAAAACCGATATTGATTTGTCGTTTACTTTTGCAGATAACAAACTTCAAGGCGTAGGACCCGTACCACAAGAATCACTCCAACAAAACTGGAGCGCCATCTATAGCGCTCCCGATGTGACTAAAAACACCCTTTATTTCTTTAACCTGAAAGGCAACCATTGGCTAACTGATCAATTAAAGTTAAGCGGAACCACTTACAACCGTAATAATAACAGTTATAGTCTCAATTCAAATACCGGAAGCTCCGGCGGTACCTGCGACACCTATGCCGATTGTCTTGAGGGTGGATTTTCTCCAGCCACCTTTCAAGCCGCCAGAGCCAAACAAAACGGCACTGGTGTGAATCTACAATTAACCTCTGATTACAAAGTCTTAAAACACGAGAATCAATTTGTTTTCGGTGGGGGTTATAATTATGCCAAAACAGGGTATACGATTGGTACGCAGAATGCCGATTTTACGCCGACTTTTTATGAGGTAGCCAACCAACCACTAACGACTACAGTCAATATCAACGGTGAAAACACTTACTCAAATGTCTTTGCTACTGATACCTTCTCAGTGTTTGACTGGCTGCATCTCAATGCCTCCGCTAACTGGATGCAGGCGCACGTACAAACCCTTGATAAAATGGGGGATGCCCTTAACGGTAATAATACGTTTCAACGCCTTAACCCTTCAGCCGGATTAACGTTTAATCCCTTTGATGCACTTAATGTTAAAACCCCGTTACAAGAATTCACTACTTACTTTAATTACAATGAAGGCTTTAGAGCGCCCACACCGGTTGAATTAACCTGTGCCGATCCAAATGCTCCCTGTACACTCCCGAATAGCTTTTTATCAGACCCCCCATTAAAACCGGTAGTTTCACATACCTTAGAAACAGGCTTACGCGGTAAATTCAGTGCTGCGCTTAAATGGAATCTATCCTTTTATGAAACTATCAATACTAACGACATTCTGTTCTTAAATGTGGACACTACGCGCGGCTATTTTAGTAATGTCGGTAAAACCAAACGCCAAGGGATAGAATTAGGTTTAAGTGGCCTAGCCTTAGATAGCCTGAACTGGTACATTAGTTACGGCTTTGTGGATGCTACCTATCAGTCCAATGCCCAGTTATTTAATGGCCTGGGAGCTGAGTCTGTTATTGCTGGCAATAAAATCCCTAGTATTCCTGCAAACACGCTTAAATTCGGCTCTGAATACGAAGTGTTTCATAACTTTTTCTTTGGAGGCGACTTGCAATATGTATCCAGCCAATATTCACGGGGTGACGACACTAACAGCAATCCACAAATTCCTGATTATGCAATTGTTAACCTCAATACGCGCTATGTTATTAATAAAAACGTGGAGCTCTTTGCCATGGGCAAAAATATCTTCGATAACCACTACGTATCTTTTAGCCAATTGGGACAAAACTTTTTCAATAACAATAACCCAACCCAATTTCAAGGCCCAGGCGCTCCTGCAACCGGATATGCAGGCATTCGTGTGCATTGGAATTAACCCTCTGATTAACACGTAGACCCGGTTAGCCATGAGTCTACGAAAACAGATTATCTACCGCATTCTGATTTCTTCATTATGCATGTTAATCATGGGGAGTGCGCTTGCCATCTGGCAAGCGCGAAAATCCGTAGATAAGGAAGTGGATGCCTCCATACATCTGGCCTTACAACTCATTACCCTAGGGATCGACAACACACCTATCTTTCAGCAAGGCGATGAACTCTCGCATTTTAGAGCCTTGCAGCAAACGCGTCATCTGAGTATTCAATTACAAAAACCTGATGGTCAGTTGATTCATTTTGCAGGTGATGATCAACCTAGCCATCCTGAGAAAAGCCCGCCTGCGTGGTTTATAAAACTGGTTCAAGGGGATTACCCCACGGTTGAACATCAACTAAAAACCAAAGAAGGCAAAATTCTGACCTTGTTAATCCAGGCACAACCTCTGGATGAAATCACTGAAGTCTGGCAAGAAACCGTGGGATTCTTTAGCTCGATCTTACTGTTAACCTTACTGACCTTTATCGCCGTTAACTTAGCGTTTAATAAATCCTTAAAGTCGATTACGGTTATCGTTAAAGCCTTACGAGGCATTGAAAGTGGTCACTATCATCAAGCACTGCCTCCCTTTGCGATAGCCGAATTTGATAGCATCGCCAAGGCCATTAACCACCTAATGGTTGAACTGGATAAAACCCGCCAGGAAAATAGGTCTTTAACGCAACACTCTTTGGCCATTCAAGAGGATGAGCGCCAACATTTAGCGCAAGAACTTCATGATGAATTGGGACAATCACTGACTGCCATTAAAGTGATGGCTGTTACAGCCCCACACCAAAAAGCGGATATTCGCAAAATCTCTAGCTCTATCGTAGAAATTTGTAATCATTTAACGGATGTGGTGCGTTCGATGATGCAAGAACTACATCCTTTGGTTCTCACAGAACTGGGGTTAAAAGCCACTTTAGATGATTTGGTCCAGCATTGGTCAGAACGTAATCCTGCCCTTGAATTAAAGATTCAATGTGATGAACGGGTCGATAGAATCGACAAAAATATCGCTATTCAAGTCTTTAGAGTCATACAGGAATGCTTAACCAATGTGGTAAGACACGCTAACGCACAGCAGGTCAATATCAGCCTGGAGCTCTCCGAACACACAAAATCCACTCTATTGCTTTTAAAAATACACGATGATGGTCAAGGCTGTGATTTAAAAACGATCCTGCGAGGCTTTGGTCTTTTAGGAATGAAAGAACGTATTAAATCCTTAAATGGTGAGATTATGTTTGACTCACGCATCGGTCAGGGAATGACCATATCCGCTGAAATCCCACTGATATGACTGACAAAATACGGCTAATCTTAGTTGATGACCATGCCATTGTGAGGGCAGGCTTTAAAATGTTATTGGCTACCCGTGACACTATTGAAGTGATTGCTGAAGCCGATCGTGGAGAAACCGCTATTCAACTGTATCAGGAACTCAAACCCGACTTGCTCATTATGGATCTTTCTATGCCAGGCTTAGGAGGCCTGGAAACGATTCACCGGATTATTCAAAGAGACCGTGCCGCACGTATCTTAGTATTTAGCGTGCATCATGAACCTGTTTATATCAACCGGGCATTAACAGTTGGCGCTAAAGGTTATATCACTAAAAACAGTGCGCCCGAATTGCTATTAGAAGCGATTAATAGCCTCATGCTGGGCCAGAACTACGTTGAGAAAGGTCTGATTAAAACCACTCAGTCACTTAAAACAACCCAGAATTATCAAACTATCATTGATCAATTTTCACAACGTGAATTTGACGTGTTCAGACTATTAACGCAGGACCTGACCGCACATAGAATTGCTGAAGAACTGTGCTTAGGTTATAAAACAGTTGCTAATTACGTGACTCAGATTAAAAAGAAACTCTCGGCTGATTCGCTTATAGAATTGGTTCGCATTGCCGAAGAATGTGGAATCAATAAGCCTTAATTAATCCATAAACCCTGCACAATGGCATAAGGAGAGTGACTGTTTTATACATAAACTTGGCTAAGCTTATAACTTAATCTGTTATAATTCGGCAATTTTCAAAGCTGTCTAATGCTTTAAAAGCATTGAATGCCACAGCGCTAATGCAATAACGCCT
>CAIPPE010000031.1 GCA_903866825.1 uncultured Methylococcaceae bacterium | reverse complement strand
TCTTTACAGTCATTCACAGACCAACTATATGCGGCATTGACTTATTTATCAATAGCAAATACTGATAAAAAATTTCCTCAGAACACCGGATGGACATATACTGGTGCATGGACCTCTCAAACATTGTATGGAGGTGGCTCTCAAATTCTTGGCAAATACACAAATGCAATAGGAGCAACCTCAACGGTTACGGTCACCGGAACGGCAATTTATATTGCCTATCCTGTTGTGCCTGGAACAGCAGGGGCGGCTACAGTTACTATTGATGGCGTACTCAAGGGCACGATTGACGAAAGCAAAGGCGTTTGGCCCGAAAGTGGATCATTCTATCCTGGATGTAGGCGCTTTGGAGGTCTGTCGTCTGGATCACATACGGTTGTTTTTACCTCAACGGTTGCAGGAGGCACAGCAAATTTTCTGATTGATTGGGTTGCTGGAAATTCTGGTGTGTCCAAACCTGTTGTATATCACGGTAATCCACCTCGACGAGCATCCTATAGTTATGCGCTTGCCTCACCATACAACAAAGGCAGCGACGCGATTTGTGCCACCTATTGCGCGAAAAGCTTGTCCGTGGACTCGGTGTTGATAAAAGACGGCCTTAATATTCATCCTGTTGATGTTAGCAGTGTTTTTAATCCTAATGCTACGGGTATGCTTTATACCGACAGTTTACATCCAACAAATGCAGGGCATGCCGTAATAGCAAGTGCGTTTCTAAACGTAATTGGACTAGAAAATAAATACAGGTCTTTAGGAGGGTCTCTTACAAGAGATACTGTACTCACCGATGGGACTTATCTATTGACAAGTTCACTTACTCTTGGGTCGTATAGCCTCACGTTTGATTGCAATGCTGGTCCTATCATAATAAAGCTTAGTGGCAATTACATTTGGGCAAACGGATCGGGAAATCTTACCGAAATAAATAGCACCTCCACCAAGGGAGTGACATTTACCTCTGTAAATGATAATTCGATAGGAGCAATAATTCTGTCTAGCTCCGGTCTTCCTGCGCCGATTGATGATGGTGAGGAACTCGAGCTCGGGGGTCAGAGCGGGATTTGTACATTAAACTACGGACGTTTTAATTGGTGCGAGTCACCTGATTTTGTAGCCGGATGGTATGGCGACAGAACTGGCCGTTTATCGCTGGCGCATTGGACCTTTTCAAACTGTATTCTGCCCGCAGGGGCACTTACTCTAGTGAGCTATTTCGGTGAGGCATATACCGTTGCGAGCGCAGCAAGCGTTTATCTTGATAATATCAAATTTGATCCGACATGTATTTGTAGTACAGCAACCGAGGGAATTCCTCTATGGATTAATTGTGGTAATAGTGATACCATTTCTATAACTAATTCCTATTTCGCATGGTCGCTACCTGCACTTGATGGTGTGCTTTGCTGGAATTTATACGGTAGCTATACCGGAATTTTAAAAAACAATTTGATAAATGCAAATTCTACATCAGGTGGAACAGGCCTTTTTGTGTGGGGCGTACAGGTTGGTACTGTTGCGTTAGATGTGGAAAATAATATCGTGAGCAACGCCGGGAGCGGTGATGGGTTCCGAGTTTACCGGGGCGGTGGTAGCGGATCAATTACTGTTATTAATAATCAGTTTGTCAACAATCCGAACGGTTATGGTGGTAAGGTCGATGTGGGGGTTTCGGTAACAGCTGCAAATAACAATTATTATGGCAACGGGACAGCACATAGCTGGACCGAAGCAACAGCGACAACCCTTGCTCCTCAGTTTGCAAGGTTGACACCGGATAGCAATATAGTCGCAGGATTTGCAATCCCTAATGGTTGGTGCACGGGAAACGCAACGCTCATAAAGGCGGGATCACAGACGTTTGCAAGCGCTGGAATTGATCCGACAGTATATACTCCGACAGGTGCAACGTTCCAAAAAACTGATAATGTGACACCGGGAATAAATTACGCCACGACGCAATCCAGCGGCGGCGGGGGGTTGACTGGTCCCTCAGTCTTTGGATTTAAAAATGGAGTATGGTCATTGATAAGCAGGAAAAAATAAACAAAGGAGTTTGCTATGCAAAAGTTTATGTTGATTCTTGTTTTAGTATGTAGTTTGTTTGCTTACACACCAACAAACCTCAAAACCAATACTGATATTGTTGGTACTATGGTGGTGACATCACCATTAGGTAGCAAAATACCTATCGTGGTGAACCTTGCCAGCACTGATTACACTGTGGCAGTGCCTATTCGGATGATCACTGCTACAAGCGGGACAGTCATCAAAGTTGATATTAAAGCAGCAAACGGCACTGCGACAGGTGTATGTATTCCCCCAAATCTTCCGGTGTTGAACGTCATCAAAATATACAAGGTAGGAACGGATTGCACAAACATTCTCATTTGGCCATTGGAGTAAACTATGAAACGTATTTACGGATGGAAACGTCAGCTGCCGGATTTCCGGGATTTGCTTATGCCTGCCCCAACGCAGGTGCTTCCCTCCAGTGTTGACTTGAGAGCAACGTGCCCACCGATTAAAGATCAAGGTCAATTAGGCTCATGTACAGCGCATGGCATAACGTCTTGTGTTGAATTCCTTGAGATTAAAGACAAGCACCCTTTGGTGATGTTGTCCCGTTTGTACTTGTATTACAACGAGCGGTATGCTGAAGGCACTACCAACGTGGACAGCGGCGCAATCATTCGTGATGGCATCAAGGTACTCAAGCAACACGGTTGTTGCCCGGAGAATATGTGGCCTTATGACATAAGTCATTTCACCTGGCAGCCATTGAAGTCTTGTTATCAAGCGTCAATACCGCATGACCTTGTGTTGTTTATGGCACTGAAAACGCTTCAGGATATGAAAACCTGCTTGGCAACGAGCTTTCCTTTCGTTTTCGGCTTTTCCGTCTATGACTCCTTTGAATCAGATGCTGTTGCGTCAACAGGGATTGTTCCCCTACCTCAAAGCAATGAAAATTGCCTGGGCGGTCATTGTGTGTACTGCGTTGGCTATGACGATGCCAAGCAGATGTTTCTCTGTGCAAATTCGCGGGGAACGTCTTGGGGTCAGAAAGGTTTCTTTCAGATCCCATATGCTTACCTCACCAACGCTGATTTGGCCAGCGATTTTTGGACACTCAGAAAAACGAGGTCAGAATGAACCTGATTGAATTGCTCAACGCCGATTTGGCATTGGAATATGCCAACGCCATTCAGTACACCCAACATGCGGCTTGCCTTCATGGGACATTTGCCGCGTTTCGGGATGAACTGCTTGATCATGCAAAGGATGAACTCAAGCACGCCAGGAAGTTGAATGATGTCATTACTTACCTCGGTGGGGTGCCGAGTGTTGACGTCAGTCAGGTATTTACCGCATCGGAAAATGAGGCCATGCT
>CAIPPE010000030.1 GCA_903866825.1 uncultured Methylococcaceae bacterium | reverse complement strand
TTGTCTTTTAATAGTAAAATAATACCTGGAAGTGC
The DNA here is from genome assembly GCA_903866825.1 of uncultured Methylococcaceae bacterium. Classification (GTDB taxonomy): domain Bacteria; phylum Pseudomonadota; class Gammaproteobacteria; order Methylococcales; family Methylomonadaceae; genus Methylobacter_C. Next base: position 34,164 of record CAIPPE010000030.1, on the reverse strand, counting down.
CTCTTTTCCTTGTAACAACTCCAAAACTTCCATCGTTCGAACACGAATTGTACTTTCATTATCTTTCAGGAGTTCCTTAATAGCCGGGACGGCTTCTATTGCCCGAAATTTCAATAACGTATTGATAGCCTCCAAACGTACACTGCTTTCCTCATCCTTTAAAAGCGGAATAATAGCGGGTATCGCTTCTTTTGCTTCTAATTGCAATAAGACTTCCATTGCTTTAATACGGACCGTGCTATCTTTTGCTTGTAACAAAGCAACAATACTTGGAATGGCCGCTTTTGCATGGAACTCGACTAATACTTTAATGGCTTTATTCCTGACACTACTATCTGTATCTTGCAAACGCGGAATGATACTGGGAATGGCTTCTTTTGCGCCTAATTGTCCTAACACCTCAATGGCTGCCTCACGAACATAGGCTTCACTATCTTTTAAAAATGGAGTAATGCTGGGAATTGATTTTTGTTCCGCTAAACTTTGCAATAATTGCAAAACATAGGTTCTGCCACTGCCATTACTTAGGTTACTTTCCGCCACACATTTTTTTTCATCTCCAGATGAATGATTATTAGTACAGTTTTTTGATTTTTCAGCCAACGCAGCATGATTAACAGAAATCAAGATCATGGAAAAAATAAAGTGGGGGATTATTTTCATAGTGAATGAACTGTATTAATAGGAAGTTAGAGTATATATGTTTTCCTAATTTCTTGCACGACAGGCAACAGCCACTAAATCATGATTATTGAACTGATAATTATGAAATTTTATAAAATCATAAACCAAAAAACTTTTCGAACTCGGCAATCGGCACTGGTTTGCTAAACAAATAGCCTTGGTATTGGGAACAACCATTAAGCTCAAGAAACTGTCTCTGTTGTTCTGTCTCCACGCCTTCGGCAATAACCTCCATATAAAGATTCTTGGCCATACCAATGATAGTTTGTACAATGACTGCATCGGTGATATTTATATTTATATTGAGCACAAAAGACTGATCGATTTTTAATTGATCCATGGGCAATCTCGACAAATAGGATAGCGATGAATAGCCCGTACCAAAATCATCCATGGAAAAACTGACACCCAACTCATGCAATGCGTTCATTTTATTGATTGTGCCTTCGATGTCATCGAGCACCACTGTTTCAGTCAATTCAAGCTTTAGCTTATTGGGATTAATTGCGATATCTTTCAGGACTTGACGCACATTCTCTACAAAGTCAATTTGGTGAAACTGACGGGCACTGACGTTAACTGCAATGGTTAAATTTTTGGTTTGCTCACAACTTTCCCATTTTTTAATCTGGGCGCAAGCAGTTTCCAGCACCCATTGACCAATCGCTAAAATCAGTTTGTTTTCTTCCGCCAGCGGTATAAAGTCACTGGGTGGTACAAAGCCTCGTTCAGGATGATGCCAACGAATTAAAGCTTCGGCACCTATAATCTGATTCCCGGACTGTAGCTGAGGCTGGTAATAAAGCATTATCTGATTTTCGGCTAGCGCATTCTCCAAATCTCTTTCCAGGCTAACCCGATTGGTAATAGTATCCTGCATCTGCTGATCGAAGAAACGCAGGGCATTGCGACCAGCAGCTTTGGCTTGATACATGGCTATATCAGCCTGCTTCAGGATTTCATCACCGGTTTGTTGCTGGCCCGTGAACAACGTAATACCGATGCTTGAGGTACAGTTATAAAAGTAAGTAGTGAGTTGATAACTTTTGTTGATAGACTCCAATATTTTATGACCAACAGCCTCGACCTGAATGACTGCTTCATTGATAGACGCACTTAAATCTTCCAGCATCACCACAAATTCATCTCCGCCCAAACGGGCAACCGTGTCACCTTCCCGTACGCTATGCACTAAACGTTCAGACACCTGCTGCAATAACAAATCCCCCATATCATGACCTAAGGTATCATTAAGATTCTTGAAATTATCCAGATCAATAAACAATAATGCGCTATTGTGCTTGTTACGCTGACTTGAAATTAATGCCAATGTTAAACGTTCCCTGAGCAAAATCCGGTTAGGTAATTTAGTCAAAGGGTCATAGAACGCCAAAAACTTTATTTTATCTGCCGCCAACTGACTCTGAGAAATATCCGTCAAAGTAGCGACATAATTAGTAACCTTGCCGGCAGTATCTTTTACTGAAGAGACAGTAAGATGCTGCGGATAAATATCACCATTCTTACGACGATTCCAGACTTCACCGTCCCAAATCCCAGTCTCGTTGATCATCTTCCACATTGCCTTATAAAAACAAGCATCCTGACAACCTGAGCTAAAGATATTAGGATTTTGGCCGATAAGCTCTTTTTCACAATAACCGGTGATATTAAAAACGGCTTGATTGGTGCGAAGAATAGCCCTGTTGGCATCCGTGATAAAAATCCCCTCCAGTGATTCAAACACAGTAGCAGCAATACGTAAGGCATTTTCAGTCTCCCTGGCTGAATCAACAAGTGACTGAATATGCACAATATTCTCGCGCAGGGCTATTTCAGTCTGGATCCGTTCAGAGATATCGGTAAGCACAACACGCAAGGTCGGCACATCCTCTTCACTCTGGGCGGCCTTAGCCTCCATATGCACCCAAAATTGCATACCATCGTTTTTGTGCATCCGTAATTCAAGCACCTGTTGCTCCCTGGATTCAACAAGCTGTTTAAAGAATGAGTAGTAAACAGCTAAATCAGCCTCGAAAATAAAGTTGGAGAACTTCTTGTTCATCAGGTTACGTCGAGATAAGCCCAGTAACGTGGCAGCAGCAAGATTGGTCTGCTGGATTAAACCCTGCTGGGTCATGGTAAGATAGGCGGCAGGTGCTAAATCATAGAGTTCAAAAAAATGCGTTTTCGCGATATCAAGTTCAAGCTGTGTCTGACGAAGCTCTTCATTCTGCAACTCTAATTCGATTTGGTGTACATGCAACTCATGAAGGAGCTCTTCCATCGCCTCCTCAGACAAGCCCTTCAGTTGCCCTGAGAACTGCGCTGCTTTTCCCTGAAGAATATCCTCTGCCTGTTTGCGCAACCCTGTATTCGAACTCGTCTCAACGGGACTAGTCATTTTTGGATTCCAGAACATTGTCGTTCTGGGCTTCAATGACCCGTTCAGTTGTTGCAACTGCATACATCTGCCCCGTTTCATTGATCAAAGCAGTTGCGGTAATCCAAACCCCCAGAACCGCCCCATCTTTAGTAATACGTTGGGTACGATAAGGCTTCAACACATTAGCCTGGCTAAGCTTAATCACCTTACCCAAAGCCTTTTCCCGCAGATTTTCTGGAATTCTGTCCTTAACGTTCATCAATAAGGCCTCCTGTTCACGCCAACCGTACATTCTTTCCGCACCCGGGTTCCAGGCCAGGATATGACCATTCAAATCCTGTACAGTAATGGCGTCATGAGCATCGCGGACTACGACGCTTAAACGCAGCAGTCTATTCGCTTTTTCCAGCGCCTCTTCAAACTGTATCGTCCTGCTGATATCAACAAAGGTAATGACAGCCCCCTCAATCGAATTGTTTAGGGTACGATAAGGTAAAATCCGCAAGCTATACCATTTGTTGTCCGTATCCTGTACACGCTTCTCAAAAGGAAGCAAGGTTTTAAGAACAGTCTTTACATCCTCAGCCAAGTGATGGTAATGGATCAAATTGGAAACAATGTGGCTGATAGGGCGATTCGTATCGTGTGGAAGCAGATTAATAATTTGGGTAACCAGCGGATTAAAACGTAAAATACGTAGATTATTATCTACAAAGAGCGTGGCGATTCCAGACCCATCCAGCAAGTTATTCATATCACTATAGAGTTGCGCAGCAGCATCCACCTTGGCTTGCAACTCGACATTAACGGTATTCAGTTCTTCATTGACCGATTGCAATTCCTCTTTTGAAGTTTCGAGTTCTTCATTGGTGGATTGTAATTCTTCATTAACCGACTGCATTTCTTCGTTAGTCGATTTCAGTTCTTCGTTCGACGACTCCAACGCCTCATGGGTAGACAGAATGTAAGCCTCCTTGTCTGACAGCTCCTGTTTAAGCTCGGCAATAATACGTTCGTTATCGTCCACCAAGAGATCCTTTGCAGGATTCTCGGTCAGCGCCTGCTGTATTTGTTCAGGATCTATACCAGGCGCTACTTCCAGAATAACCAGATAGAAAGTCGGCTCAAATGTATCCAGATAATTAGAGGTTACAGGGCAAACACTTAAGTTTACCAAACTGTAATGACCATTGGTTTTAACCCGCAACGATGTATCTTGAGTCATCTCGCCACTCGTCACCACTTTCTGCAAGGCCATCGTTAGTGGGGATCTCAGGCCGCTTCTGGCCATCTTCAGAATATTATTGGTCCCCGTCTCACCCGAAGCTGGCTCTAAATACATCCCGGTGCGCCCATGTAAATAGAAGATGTCACCTTTACTATTAACCAGTGCCGCTGAAGCAGCGATATGCTTCAAGAGCATCTGTTCGGCTATTTCACGTAGCGGCGGTTTCGATTGATATTTTTTATTGATACTGGATTGATTTAGTGCATTAAGCTTAGGGGTTGGAGGAATAAATACCCTCTTGGCGCCATGACTGCTATAACTGTTTCCTTGGCGCAGATAGAGTTTGGATTTACGATCCAAAGCAGAAAAAAGGTCCTCACAATCGCCAATACCTTCTGAAGTACCTAGAAACAACAGCCCGTCCTGATTAAGCGAGTAATGGAACAAAGGAATTATTTTCTTTTGTAGCGCGGCGTCCAGATAGATCAGCAAATTACGGCAACTTATGAGGTCAAGTTTTGAGAACGGCGGATCTTTAATTAAATCATGAATGGAAAATACCACCATCTCGCGTATCCTTTTATGAATACGGTAGTTACAACCATCGGGTTCTACGGTAAAAAACCGTTTCATCCGGTCTGGAGTCAAATACTCACTAATATTGGCTGGATAGACACCACTTCTAGCTGCCGATATCGCCTGGCTATTAATATCAGTAGCAAAAATCTGTACCGAATACTCGATCTTCAGTGACTCCATAATTTCTACTATCAGCATAGCGATAGAATAGGCTTCTTCGCCAGTGGAACACCCCGGCACCCAGGCACGGAATACCGTACCGGTCGGTTTATTGACAAAGAGCCTGGTTTTAAACTGTTCCTCCAGCGCTAAAAACGCCGACGTATCACGAAAGAAATTGGTCACACCTATCAGCATATCCTGAAACAACGCCTCCACTTCGGCAGGGGTTTGTTGTAAATACTTGATGTAATCACCAATGGCCTCGATATGATTAACGACCAAACGCCGTTCAATACGGCGATTGATGGTGTTAGGTTTATACTGTGAAAAATCGTGCCCCGTCTGGTTACGCAACAAAATAAAAATTTTCTTCATCGCGTTTTGGCTATTAAGCGCAAAGCTAGAACCTAAGGGTCCGAGCTTGCCGTAGGCATGGGTGAGGTAATATATCAATTTGCCTGGCATCTCGTTAACGGGCAGCACGTAGTCCACGAGTCCAGTAGCAATTGCACTGCTTGGCATGCTGTCAAACTCAATTGATTCTGGAGATTGCGCCATCACCATACCACACTCCGCCTTGATGAGCCGTACGCCTTGGGTGCCGTCATTGCCTGCACCTGACAGTAGGATGACGATGGCTCGTTCATGCAGCTCCTGGGCCAGTGAACGAAAAAAGAAGTCAATGGGTAAACGGGATTTATTAGTCTCGGAAAGATTAAACAACTGCAATGAATTGCTCTGAAACGCCATACTACAATTAGGTGGGATGACGTAAATGCAATTAGGTTGTACTATTGTTCCGTCCTTAACTTCAAAAACCGACATTGAAGTATAACGTTGAATAATTTCAGCAAGAAGACTTTTGTGGTCAGGCGCCAAATGCTGCACAAGCACAAAAGCAATCCCCAGATCAGGATTGATAGGCATGCTGGAGAAAAACTCCTCGAAGGCTGCCAAGCCACCTGCCGAAGCACCAATACCAACGACCGGAAATTCTAATGGCTTAGTCATTTATCCATCCTTAACTAAAAAATCAATAAAATAAGTATTCCATGCCAATAGCATATTTTCGTTAGTAACAACATCCTGATTATTGAATCGGGCGATATTCAGTGCCATTTCAAGCAAATCCCGGGGTTGACACGGCATAAATAAACGATGTTTTGCTTCATATAAATTAAGAACCTGTTCAAAGACGCCCTCTTCAAGCTGGATACCCTTATCCGCACACACAGCATTCCATATTGCTTTATAGGCCGTTTTATGAATAGCAGAGAATTTAATTTTGTAACCCAACCTCCGCAAAAAAGCCTCATCCACTAATTCAAGAGGATCTATATTTGTCGAAAACATTAATACAACATCAAATGGAACTGGAAAATGCTGCCCCGTCCCGAGCGTTAAATAATCTACATGTTCTTCCATAGGCACTATCCAACGATTCAACAGATCAATAACCGATATTCTCTGTCGCCCTAAATCATCAACGATATAAATTCCATTATTGGCTTTTAATTGAATAGGCGCCTGATTGAAACGTCGCATCGTATCATATTGTAATTCCAAGCTTTCCATGGTTAACTCTCCACCGCTAATTGCCACAGGCCGATCACATAAAATCAACCGATTATCCGTTTGAGCATGAAACTGATAATTCACTTTCTCATTGACAGCGTAAATAGGGTGATGAATTAAAGGATCAAAAAACTGAATAATTTCCCGGCCTACACAAATCGCATACGGAAGATGAACAGGGTCACCCAGGCTTCGTGCAAAACGTTTACAAATAAAGGTTTTACCACTACCCGCCGGACCATAAACCAGAATGGCACGCCCCGAATGCAAGGCCGGCCCCAATTGATCGAGCAAATGCTCTTCTATAATAATATCTGCAAAATCAGCCTTTAACTGTTCTTTACTAAGCGTATTATTAAATACGGATTGCGCAGCAACCAATTGCCGATAATGATTGATAGTAATGGGAACACGACCAATATAGGCGCTACTTAAAAAAGCATACTTGGCCTCAGAATGACCTAGATCGGTTAACTGATAGCGCACACCCGCGCTTTTGTTATCTGCAGAGAGTATTTCAAGTTTTGAATCTTTACATAAGATATCCAGGATACTTTCCATTGCGCTACCAGCCAACGCCATGCGATCCGCTATCTGACGCAAATCAAATATACCACCATCGTAAAAGTGCTTTAAGGTTAAATCAACCAGCAACCCAAGCTCAATGCCTGTCTGCTCTATGGTTCTAGGCATTCTAATTAAATCTTCAAGCTGCATATATTAACCATCCACTCTCAGTTGCCAGCAAATGGCTGGTGACATTAGCAACTGTTCAGTAATGGCTTCTGTACAAGTTAGCCGTTGAAAATAAACATCTCGAATGACTCGTTGTTTAATTATGGGCTTTAACTTTTCCAGCGTTGTATCACTATCAATTACAAACTTTTTATATAATGCGCTGGCTCGTAAATCAATTGAAGACTGAAATACGTGGAAGTTTTTTGGATAGCTTACAAGGTTTCCGGTTATTTTCATATGCTTAATTAGATATATTATCATTGATTTTTTCTCAGGCCATACTGCCAGCCCCTCTTTCATAAATGGGTGTTGACAGTTTAAATTACTCAATGATAGCTGACTGAATTTAGTTTTCGCCCTAATCTGATACTGGGTATTTCCAGGCCATAATAAAAAACTAAAGATAAGAATTGTACGATAACCAGCGTCAATAACCAGCTACTAAACCAAAGCCAGGTCGTGTTGAGGGAATAAGCTTCCAGTCCTTTGAGTAAATAGGGGGTTAAACAAATCAGTATCGCCATGTGAATCAAATAAGCACTGTAGGAGACTTTGCCTATTTGACGCAAGATACTATTTGATAAAATGCCTTGGGTTCGGCTAGAGCTTAAGGCATACAGAATGATTAAGCTGGCACCCAGGCCCTGAACCAGGGAAATAACACTATCACCGAATGATGGTGGAAACGTGCTGGCTGAGGTATAAAAAAACAAACCCATCAATAGAATGCTACGGCGCATCCAGAGTCGACGTGTTAAATAATCGACTATTATTCGATAGTGACGCGCAATCATTAGACCCGATAAGAAATGCAACAAAAACGGGGAGACATCTAGGCAGCAGACAGAAAATAAGCTAAAGAAGATTAACCAGAACGTGCCTCTTTCTGCCAGTAATAAACCGACAGGCAATAATAAGGACAAAACCAGTTCAATCGTTAATGTCCAAGCCTGGGGTAGTAAAATGATGGCTGGCGGTAACTTTAATAGAAAGCTTTCGCGTACCTTGTCCATTAACGTTAACGGATTGTTTCGCCACATATTAACGATCCAGTCACTCGGCGTTAACAGGGTCTTTAATAATGGGGTTTCAAGGGTGTGCTGGTATAACAATGCACTTATCAATAAGATCACACAATACGGCAGCCAGATTCTATAGATTCTCCCGGTGATAAAAGGTAACAAACTAAACGTTTGCGTATAGGCAGGATGAATAGTACAAAAATATTTTAACGACAAAACAAAGCCGCTAAGCACAAAGAACATCGACACCGCCGCCCCACCATCCCACCCAATATGCAGAGGCGAATAATCTAATAGCTGCTGACAGCTTTGGCTTTTACAAGGTAAACCGTAGGCAATCACAAAATGCTCGTTAATGACAGTCAGAGCCGCAAGCCCTCGGATAGAATCTAAATAAGCAATATGAGTTTTGTTTGGCACGGGTAAGGGCTGAGAGATATTAATCAAGAAGCCTGATTATAGTGAGTTTTTCATGCTGGGTTTAAACATAAAAGAGATAAAAGCTTTAGTGTCGTTGATCAAAGCTTTAGCTACCTTGTAATCTTTATTAGTCTTTAGTTAAAGTCGGCTCTTTACAAGGATTGGAAATCACACCATTTTTGTCTAAACCAATTTGTTTGTCGGCGTTTTCCATTGATTGAAAATTCTTGCTAATCGGGACATAATCACAGCTTTGATTTGGCAGGGTTGCCTTGTGGTAAGCTTTGTAAGGTAAAGAAAAAGTGTCAACTACAAATGAAAAAGGCAGGTCCATTAATATGAATGGCATCAAGGCATCTACTCTTAAAAAAGAAACATCCAAGCGAGTGCCGGCATAGTAATTTGATGAATGAAAATCAGCACTATGAGATGATGCTATATAAGACCCACAACCATATTGCAATATAATTGCCAGCACAATAAAAAACTGGAAGATTTTAATTTTCATCAATACCATTTGTCGTTCAACAAGTTTTATCTGGTTCCCGATATGATACTCTATTTTTTTATAGCGGAGCAGTACATCTTAATCCCGTTTCTCAGGTTATTAGCTATAATCGGCAAGTGGTTTTAGTGCTGACTTATGACTTTTAAAGTTATCATATGATACTCTAGTACTCAATCATAATTAAGCAGCGTTACAAAAGAGTACCGAACCATCAAACCATGACGCTCAAGCGCCTTCTACAATACGACCAACTGTTTAAAAATACCTGGCATTTATCCAGAAATGCACGGCGATACTAGCAAAATAACCGAGTAATATTACTGGCGTCCAGCGCATATGGAATGCAAAGGAATAGCCGTCCTTAATCAGACCTAGCAATGCGACGCCAGGGGCAGAACCGATTGCCAACAAGCTTCCCCCAACCCCTAAAGTCAGGGTTAATAGCAACCATTGACCGGTTACAAGATCTGGATGCATACTCAGTACAGCAAACATTAAGGTGCCGTTATCAACGAACGCAGATGAAAGTCCAATGATCGTATTGGCAAGAGTAGGACTAATTGAACCGAACAAAAAATGTGCAATAGAATCAAGATAACCAATAAACCCAAGGGCACCAATTAACATCATCGCGCCATAAAAGAATAGCAGTGTATCCCAATCCACTGTACTGATGTTCTTGAAAATATCAAAATCCTGTTTTTTATTATTTCGGGGTGCTTCTACCTGAAAGAGTTCATAGACATGTGCAAAATCACTTTTTACTTCACGAGCCGTTTTGGTCAGATAGAAACTATAAAACTGCAATAAACCAAGACCTGCCATCATTCCAGCGGCTGGCGGAAGTTGTAAAACAATATTCGACCAAACTGTAATTGCTAGTGTTAATATAAAAAGGAAAATAACTATTTTACTACCGCGACGCAGCCAAATAGTGCTGGTAGAGGCCGCCGGAGTTTCTTTGGGAACAAAGAAATGCATGAAAATTGCAGGCACCAGAAAATTCACCAGACAAGGAATAGCCAAGGTAAAGAATTCATAAAAGGGCAGGATTTTATTTTGCCAAACAAACAGCGTCGAAATACCCCCTAATGGACTTAAAGAACCACCCGCGTTAGTCGCCACCACAACATTGAGGCAAGCCAAAGCAACAAAGTCTTTATTTTTTTTACCCACTGCAGCAGCAACTGAACCCAATATCAAGGCTACTGCCATACCACTAATGACCGTAGACAGCAGAAATGCCAGTATCCCGGTAATCCAGAATAATTGCCGATAACTATATTGTCGATTAAGTAGCCATATCCTAAGTCCATCGAAAACACCGCGCTCTTCCATTGCGTTTAAATACGTCATTGAAACCAGGATAAACAAAAACAATTCTATATAGGCCAGCAGATTGCTTTCAAAAGCAAGTGCTGCAACTTTTGCTTCTCCATTAAATGAGTAATAGATACATATCGCAAACCAGACCAGCGAAGAACCTAGCACCATGGGCTTGGATTTACGCAATTCAAGCACTTCTTCTGACATTGCAGCGATATAGGCCAAAACGGTAACGAATATAGCAAGATAGCCGACGATATGATTAGTTAAGCCGAGTGGTTGATGAGGAGCTAAACCTTCACTGGCAAAAGTTATCCCAGGAGTTATAAACAAGAATCCAAGGGTTAAGAATTTTAATAAATTTCTATTCATTTATTTCTAGAATTATAATGTTATATCACGTCATATCGTATGCAAACTCTGGCCACCATTCTATTTAGCCTGAAAGTGCCTTTATTTGACAGGCATTATAGTTGCCTAAAAAAGTTTTGTCTTTTAGCTTAATGACTAATTTAAAAAAGTTTCCTGTTTTTTATCTATTGGGCCGCTAGCAAGCACTAAATCTATCAGCGATTTTTGGAAAGTAAAGTTTATGACGCTTATACTCCAGAAGTAATGCTCAACCGCCATCTTGTAATCGATATCCTACACCGGCTTCAGTTAACAAATATTTTGGTCTAGCTGGATCAGCTTCAAGCTTATGTCGTAGATGCCCCATATAAATGCGTAGGTAATGACTATGTTCAATATAGGATGCGCCCCAAACCTGTTCGAGTAATTGCCGATGAGTGACTACAAATCCGGCATGGCGTATTAATATACTGAGTAATTTAAATTCGATAGGTGTTAGGCTCACTTCTCGCTCACCAACCAATACCAAACGTTTAGTCAGTTCTATTTTTATCTCTCCGACCTGAAAATACTCTTGAGATCCACCCGGGATTTTAGTAACGCGCCTAAGCAACGCCTTTATTCTGGAGATGAGTACGGCAGTACTGAAAGGTTTCGTGAGGTAATCATCCGCACCGTTATCAAGCGCCTGGGTGATTTCATTTTCCTGATGCCGGGCTGACAACACGATTATAGGGATTTCTGACCATTTTCGTAAACTTCGAATGACCTCCTGCCCGTCAATATCAGGTAAGCCGAGATCTAAAACAATCAGGTTCGGCTGTTGATTACGGACCACAATAAGTCCCTCTTTACCAGTCGTAGCAGTCACTATTTGATAACCCTGATTTTCTAAAGTGGTACTTAACAACATCTGGAATTGCGGATCATCTTCAATCAACAAGAGCAAGGCTTTATTTACACTCATACGATGAACTCACTCACTTCTTCATTGATCACGGGCGGGAGTTCCAATAGTGGCAGGTAGACTTGAAACAAGGCCCCCCCCCCGTTCCGGTTACTGACCCGTATCTCTTCGCCATGCGCTTCGATAATAGCTTTGCAAATTGACAAGCCTAATCCCACACCACTTTGAGCACATTCATCATTGACCCGAAAAAACTTGTCAAAAATCTTTTGGTGAAACTGTTCTGGAATGCCAGGTCCACGATCAGCAATAGTAATAAATAAGCCGAGCGGCATAGTGACGACTGAAATATCAATCGGTAAGCCAACGGGAGAATATTTATCCGCATTATCTAATAGATTCACCATAACCTGTTGTAACAACACCGCATCAATTTGAATTAAAGCTAAATTATCCGGCATATGAATAGTGATAGGCCTGTTTTTAAGCTTTTTATCGAGTCGCTGTAAGGCACTGCCCACGATTTCTTCAGGCGCATACCATTGCCGATTAAGAACGACTTCACCGCCTTCGAGTCGGGCCATTTCCAAAATCTTAATGGTTAAATCGGACATACGCTGTGCTTCTTCACTGATCACAGTCACCAGTTTTCTTTTAGAATGTTCATCTAAAAATGCCCCATCCGTTTCCAATGTACTGGCTGCTCCTACGATGGTAGCCAATGGCGTTCTAAGATCATGAGAAATACTGCTAAGCAATGAGTTTCTCAGAGTTTCAGACTGCATTTTCAAAATGGCATCTTTAGCTACCTCGGCTGACTGAGCTCTTTCGAGAGTATGTACAATTTGATAGACATAAGTGTCCAAAAGCTGCTTTTGTTCAGAAAGAAAATCTTTGATTTTAATGCTTTCAAGGCCCAGTGCTATCACGCCAATAGTGCCTTTTACCCCATTCACGGGGACATAAAGAGCCGGCTCATTGGGAAAGCTTTCAGCGCTATTACCGGCTATTTCTCCATGATCAAATACCCAGGTAGCCACACCTAAATTAACGCCCTTTAAGGAAATATCAAGGGCTGCTTCAATCGGGTAGGTCAGTTGTCCCTTTTCATCAGGAAAAATAAACGTATTCTGTCCACCAAACTCGGCGTAGATATAACGCACTCCAATTTCAATGATTTCTTTTTCTTTACTGGCTTCTGCTAACTCCTTACTTAAACTGTAAAGCACTGATGCTCGCCATTCACGCTGTTCCGCCATATAGGCTTGATGACGAATTTTTTTAGCCAAATTACTAGTAACCCCGGCAACACTCAATAGCAGCAATAAGCCAATTAAATTTTCTTGATCGTCAATTGCTAAAGAAAATATTGGCGGGGCAAAGAAATAAGCAAAAGCAGGAATGATGGTTAAGGTTGCGAAAATAGAGGGCCAAAACCCAAATCTAAGTGCGACAAAAAAAACCCCGAGCATATACAGTAACAATATATTGCTCGGTGTTAGCACTTGCCTCAAAAGCCAGCTAATAGAGGTTAATGCCAGGGTAATAAAAATGCCCCAAAGTAAATAGGCCTGAAGAGGTTCCGCCGTATCTTTACTGAAATAAGGATTTTTCATGCTTGATAAGCAGCTTCAAATATACCCTAAAAATGGCCGCCGTTGATAAGATAGAGTGTTGCAATACTCGCAAAAAAACCTAATAGAATGGCCGGCATCCAAAGTAAATGTAAGGTAAAGGTATAACCCTCACCTTCTTTCATACTGCCTTTCATTAAGCCCAATACGTGTAATGCAGGCGCGGAACCAATCGCTAACAGGCTACCCCCCACACCTAAGGTCAGGGTTAATAACAGCCATTGCCCAACGGGAAGCGTGGGATGCATATTGAGTACCGCAAACATCAAGGTTCCGTTATCAATCGATGAGGAAGATAAACCAATCAAGATATTGGCAAGGGTAGGATTAATCTGGGTAAATAGAAAATGTGCCATCTCATCTAAATAACCCAGAAAATTCAGTGCCCCGACTATCATCATCGCCCCATAGAAAAACAACAGGGTATCCCAGTCAACACCAGCGATACATTTAAAAACATCAAAGCCTTTTTGTGAATCTATCGTTTGTTCAGTTTCAGGAATTAAAAAGTGCCCCAGCTTCTCGGATCGGGTCAAATAATAGGCAAAGAACTGTAATATCGCCAAGCCCAGCATCATCCCGGCTATCGCAGGCATATCAAGAAACACATTGGATAAAATGGTCATGCTGAAGGTGAGTATAAATATAAATATAATCCGCTTGCTGCCGCGCTTTAATATAGGTGTTTCTTTTGGAAACGCGGGCTTGTCCTTGGAAACAGAGAAATACATGATGAAGGCAGGAACAAAGAAATTGACTATGCAGGGTAGTGTCAGGTTAAAAAACTGTGTGAAATGCAACATGTTTTGTTGCCAAACAAAGAAGGTAGAAATACCCCCTAACGGACTCATGGTTCCTCCTGCATTTGCGGCGATGACGGCATTTAAGCCTGCCAAACCGACAAATTTTGGGTCACCTTTTCCAATCACCAAAATGATATAGCCCATTAATAAACCCACTGTTAAGCTACTAATAACCGTTGATAAAATGAAAGCCAATATGCCGGTAATCCAGAATAATTGCCTATAACTATACTGCCTATTGGCTAGAACTATCCGTAAGGCGTCAAAAATACGCCGCTCAGTCATTGCATTTAAAAAGGTCATCGACACGGTAATAAATAAAAACAACTCGGCATAGGCCATTAAATTAGTCTGAAAAACAATCGCTACATTTTTTGCAGACCCAAACTCCACTTTATAATAAACAAAGATGGCTAGCCAAATTAATGCAGAGCCTAAAACCATCGGCTTGGCTTTACTTAATTGATGTAAATCTTCTGTCATGGCAATAGCATACGCCAACACAGTAATGGCAATACCCAGATAGCCGATAAAATGATTTTTTAAATCTAATTGCGTTGTCGATTGGATTTCTTCTGCAAAACTCAAAGATGGAAAAAGAATAGCAAAGGCAAAAATAGTAAAGTAGCGTAGATTAATGCCTAAAAAGAATCTTTTTATTCGAACAAACTTATCAGGCAGGCCTGAAATATTTGTCTTACGGTGGGTATTACAAAAGTTTTCTAGGTTAGAAAAAATAGAATACAGCATCCAAACACCGATACTGCCGATATACAACAAAACAATGTAAGAAATGTCCATTAAAAAAATCCTTCAAAAGAGTTTAACGATAAGCTTTATATTAAAGTGTTTGGCGTTAAAATTTCGTAAAGAAGAAGTCATTATTAAGAAACTATATTTCTCATAATGAGAAACAATAGAAAAAATAAAGTATTATCGCTGTCAATACAGGGGACATAATGTTGAAACTCAGAAAATCTGCAGAACGTGGTTATGTTGATCATGGCTGGCTGAAAAGCTACCACTCGCTTTCATTTGCCGATTACTATGATCCAAATTTTATGGGGTGGGGTAATTTGCGGGATTATTTGATAGTGATCAAGCAGCCGAGCTGGTATTGAATCCATATCGAAAAGCTTATGTTCACTTGATTCATGGAGAACTAAAGGTGAATGGTCAAAAAATCATTACCGGCGATGCGCTATTGCTGGAGCAAGAAAGCCAGATCCAGATAACGGATGCCAAGAAGGCCGAACTATTGGTATTTGATTGGGCTCCTTAACAGTCGCTTGATCTAACAATTATGCCCCAATGTGTGATTAAAAATATCATTTTGATTAGCTATTATCCAAAGGATAGCCTATTTTCCTTTTAGGATAGCCTATTCCGGTTAATGTACTTATGTCAGTCATTAATCAATGATCAATAATGGTTTTTGCTTATCCTAAAAGCATTTATTGATATCCTATTCTCCTTGTTGTACTTCCGATTTTGCTTTTTGTACGTCCTATTCTCCTTTTAGGACAGCCTATTTTGCTTATTCAACATACTTTAAGGCTTTTTTGATAGCCTATTTTGGGTATTCAATATTCAATAAGGCATATTGGTTATCCTTTTTGCAGTTTTGTATGTACAATTTTCCTTATAGGAGACACCACAGGCTCAATAAGATAAGCAGTTGGTGGAATAGGATACGTGATTAGGACTTTAGGATGCCTCATTAGCCCAATAGGATAATTTGCGGGCCTGATACGAAGTCTCATTGGTATTATTGCATACTGTGTTGCCAAGTTATTAAATAGTTTAGGTCAATAAGGAGATGTATCCTGCTTTTTGTCATCAGTTTTCGGAAAAACAGCTTAAATAATTACCCAGAACCAACAATTAATTAGCCCAATCTTTCAATCAGTTAGCCCTTTGCCTCATCTTAATCATATTAGACAAACCATTTTATTAATAATATAACTAGCTATTTAGGTTAAGTGGCCTATAGTAAGTGACTCCGAAGGATAATGAATAAAAAGGATAAGCTTAATGAAGAGAACTATAGCGTTACTCGACTTTGTCACGCTTTCTGTGAACGACAAAATCGTCATATATAAAAACATTGCCATTCAACTGGCAGATACACTCCTTTTCCCCAATCTTGAAGTCCCGATAGAAACTATTAATGCAGTCATTGCTGATTTTGAAGCAGCCATTTTGGCAGCAAAAGATGGTGCCCACAGTGCCATTGCAATCAGGAATGATAAAGAACAGATTGCCGATGATCTCTATAGAGTCCTGCTTAATTACGTAAATAAAGTCGCTAATGGTAATGAAACCACCATTATCAAAAGCGGTTTTCATGCTTCAAAACAACCGACACCCTATATAAAGCCAGAAATAGATGCTATAGATGGCGGTCATAGTGGCAGTATTATTGTTGTGTTAAAAGCTGTTTTAGGGGCTGTTGCCTATAAAATACGCTATAGAAAATCAACCGTGTCAGGCGTGATATCAGAATGGGTTGAGGTGGATATTAGCACTATCACTCGAATCCTAATAGATAACTTAACCCCGGGTGTTTCTTATGATATTCAATCTGCGAGTATTTCCTCAGCAGGAACATCAGATTTTTGTAATCCTATCACTAAAATAGTTATTTAATAACGCCTGGAACAGTGACAATCACTGTCTCAATACAAAAATATAAATGATATAAAGTTCGGTTCTTACTATATCATAGCACCCGGAAAGCTCTCTTTTTCCAACCTCATATTATTGGATAAAACCCCAATAATCCCCTCTAAAAGTTAATTAAAAATTATGAATATCTTAAAAAATACCGCTCTAAGTTTTCTTATGGCCCTTTCTTTCAGTGCAATCAGTACTTCAGTATCTGCTGAAGAAGCCACTAATGGCTCAGAAAGCATCAAAACAACCATTGATCATGTTGAAAAGGCCTTAATTGAAGTCAATAAGAGCGACTTTTCTGCAGCACAATTACAATTAAAATCAGCCCGGTTATCTTCAGAAAAAATTGAAGGTAACGAAGCGGTTATCAAAGAAGCCAATGCCGATGTTATCCAAGGGCAAATTCAAGCCAAATTGGGCGAAGTTAAAAAATCAGCAGACTTGTTAAATAAGGCATTAACGCTTTATAAATCACTCTAAGTCAATTTTCGGTGAGCGATTAATGCGCTCACCGTTCTTTTAATTTAATAAGGGCTGAATAACTTCCAATATATCCTCTTTGGATATTCCTCCTTGATGCTGATAAATAATCTCTCCTTTTTGATTAACAATTAAAGTAAACGGCACCGCGTCTGCTGTATTACCTAATTGATGCGCCAAAGAAACACCATCAAAATCTCCAATCAAAATGGGATAATTTATTTTTATTTTGGCGATAAATTCTTTAACAGGCTCTTTATCCTCTACCGCAATACCAATAAACTGTAACCCTTTAGTGCCAAACTGTTCTTGCATCTCAACAAATGCAGGTATTTCTTTGATACAAGGTGGACACCAGGTAGCCCAAAAATTTATCACTCTGACTTTGCCCTGCCACTCTGAGATTGAATGTTGTTGATCCGAAAGATCAGGAAACTTAAAGTCTGGTAATGGCTGTGAACTCACTTGCTCTGTAGGCACAGATAAGCCCCGAACAAGTATGCCTCCACCCAACGCCAGTAGTCCCGCAATAATTATCAACCCTGTTGGTTTCATCATTTTATCCCTTGTAATGTTTTAAGAAAGGTTTCGGCATCCTGATAGCCGATAACACGGTGTGCAGCATCTTCTTGCTCACTGCCACTAAAAAATAAGATGGCGGGTGGCCCAATCAACTTAAACTTTGCCAGCAAGACCTTATCTTCATCAGAATCTTTTGTAACATCCAGTTGCAACAGCTTATAGGTGCTTAAAACTTTTTTAACTCTGGGGTCTGTAAAGGTATAAGCTTCCATTTCTTTACATGAAATACACCAGTCCGCATAAAAATCCACCATTACACGCTGATGATTTAGGTTGGCTTGATGTATCCTGGCTTCTAAGGTCTCCAAATTTGAAACACGTTCAAAGACCAGGCCTTCTTCCAGTGCCTGAGATGTATTACCTGCAATCCCTTTTAATGGTTTTAAGGGATTCTCATTACCCAGACTGAATCCAATCAATAAGATCAGGCCATAAGCCAGCATTATTAAACCGATCCCCTTCCATAGCTTACTCCAGCCAGAGCTATCCATGGGAAGGGGTTCTAAGGCATTAAGATAAACAGCGGGCAAAATCAGCAACATCGCCCATAATAAAATTGGCACGGAAGGCGGTAAAATTCGACTTAGCATCCAAACCGCAACCCCTAGCATGATCACCCCAAAAACCGCTTTTGTGGAGTACAACCAACTACCTGCTTTGGGTAATAACTTACCGGCTGAAGCGCCTAATAACAGCAAAGGAACCCCCATGCCCATGCCCATTGCAAACAATGCACTACCGCCTAATAGCGCATTGCCACTTTGACCGATAAAAATTAAGGCACCCGCTAAAGGCGCGGCCACACAGGGGCCAACGATTAAAGAAGATAAAGCCCCCATAATGGCTGCTCCCCATAAGGAACCATCCTGGTGTTTAACACTTGAATTATGCAGTTTCGTTTTTAGGGAATTGGGCAACTCCAAATCATAAAAGCCAAACATGGACAATGACAACAAAACAAATATGGCGCTGAATAGGCCTACAATCCAGGGTTGCTGGAAGGTTGTTTGCAGATTTCCGCCGAACAGTGCTGCAAGCACCCCAAATACCGTATAAGTAAAAGCAGAAGCAACCACATAGCTAAGCGATAAGGAAAAGGCTCTAGCCGTCGTAATACGATTACCGTGTCCAACAATAATGCCGGATAAAATCGGAATCATTGGAAAAATGCACGGTGTCATGGATAGCAACAATCCAAAACCAAAAAAGCTAATTAATACTACGCCCCCACTATCATGATGCAAGGATTGTACAATCTGGTCTTGCTCAGAAAGTTCAGCAGAAGAAACCGGTGTTTCAGTTACCTGACTGGGTATTTGTCCCACTTGTCCCAGCGGCAATTCCAGGTTGATGGTTTTTGTCATGGGTGGATAACAAACACCTCGATCAGCGCAGCCTTGAAATTTTGCCTTTAAAATAATGGCTGCTGCCGATTCATTAAGGCGATTAAACGGAACATCAAAGGCTAGCGTCTGATGAAAAATCTCTACCGTACCAAACGCTTCATCGTGCTTTGGAGTACCTTGGGGTATTGTAAAAGTACCCAGTTGAATGCCTTGTGGATTAATAAGCTCCAGTTTAATTTTCTCACGATAAAGATAATAACCTTCTGCTATCACCCAATTAACATGCAGTGTTTTGGCGTCTTTAACTTCTGCAAAAAACTGAAAAGCCTGCTCAGCTGGCAATAAAGGTTCTTCACTGGCATCCTGTTTAAATTTTGGAAGACTATCTATTAAACCGGCCAATGGATTAGCACTAGCCAGTAACGTTAATGATTGTTCAGATCGTAACAGCGGCTCTTCAGCATAAACGCCTATCGAACCCACCAGAGACATGACTAACAGGACAAAAGTTATTTTTAAGAATGACATGAATCAATCCAACGCAAATATTCAGGTGAGCCGTTTTCTATTGAGACAGCAATGATTTCGGGAAGCTCGTAAGCATGCTGTTGTTTTATCAATGACTCGATTGGTTGATAATTACTTTGACAGGCTTTAATTAATAATAAATGTTCTTGAGCCGATTCCAGTGTTTCCTGCCATAAATAAACCGATGTGACCCCCGGTACAATATTGACGCAGGCTGCTAATCTGGCACTGACAAGACTATGGGCGATTTTTTCTGCACTGTCTTTGTCTGGGCAGGTACAAAGAATGATTTGATACTGATTTGGCATTTTACTTATGAACACTATTCAAGGCTGCATATTATCCTAGAAATTTATATCGTTTGCCTTTATATTGTAATGATAAATACCGCTATTCGGTAATTCACCGATAACAAATGTCAGAGTGTATCAATGAAAGCAATCCAAATACTGTTTCTAATCGTTCTAATTATTCCTTTTGCAGAAATATATCTACTCTTGCAAGTAGGCAGTTTTCTGGGCGCTTTCCCCACCATCATATTGGTTGTCTTTACCGCCGTTTTGGGTTCCTGGCTATTAAAACAGCAAGGATTTGCTACTTTCCGACGCTTTCAGGAAAACCTTGCGCAAGGCCAGATACCCGCCTATGAAATAATAGAAGGTCCTATTATCCTGCTGGGTGGCGTACTGCTGTTAACACCGGGTTTTATTACGGATATTTTGGGATTAGCCTGTTTAATTACGCCCTTACGTAAAAAAATAGCCCAGTATATTATTGAGAGTCGTATCATTCAGTCCACCAGCGCCTTTCAGGCAACTCAAAAAGCGGACAATAACGTGTTGGAAGGTGAGTTTAAAAAAGATGATTAAGCCATGAATGGCGCAAGGCAAATAGATTAATCTTAACCTTGCGCCTTTTTCTTAACCTTCTGTTGAATCAGGGGTTGCCGCTGTAGTATTTTTATTAAGTCCTGAGTAAGCAGGGCACCAACCAGAAAATCCTGTTCCGACTAATACAATACCAACCAATAATAAAGCTATTGATGCAGTAAAGACTGAGATAGCAAGTAAAGCGGCGCCGCCATATATGCGATATTTTTTTTCTTGATCGCCTATATTGTGTTCAAATTTAACCAAACGTTTATAATCAAAACTCATCTTAATCCCCTTCTCTGTATAATTGTTATTATCTTAAGTTATGCAATGAATAATTTCAGCATTACAGTCTCTGGAATAATATACACAGCTCTAAAAATGTGCAAGTGATAAAAAAATAATGGATGTTACATCAATAATAGATTCTTTAAATGATGCACAGCGACAAGCTGTTACCGCACCTTCCCAGGCCATGTTAATTCTGGCTGGAGCCGGAAGTGGTAAAACCCGGGTTTTAGTCCATCGTATTGCCTGGCAAATTCAGGTAGGGGCGAGTCATGCGCATAGTATCATGGCTGTGACCTTTACCAATAAAGCCGCCAAGGAGATGCGTGCCAGAATTGAGAACTTACTCAATATCCCCACCCAGAACTTATGGATAGGTACTTTTCATGGTATCGCGCATCGCTTACTCAGACGTCATGCGGCACAAGCCAAATTACCGGAAACTTTCCAAGTCATGGATTCTGGTGACCAGTTAAGAGTTATTAAGCGGTTATTAAATTCGCTTAATTTAGATGACTCAAAATGGCCGCCCCGAGAAGTCCAGTGGTTTATCAATGCTCAAAAAGATGAAGGCATCAGAGCCAGGCACATGCTGGAAACAAACGACCTGCATCAAAGGCAAATGCTTTTAGTCTACAAAGCCTATGAAGAGCTCTGTAGTCGCTCTGGATTAGTAGATTTTGCCGAACTGCTGTTACGTGGACATGAATTATTACGTGATAACCCTGATCTGCTTGAATTCTATCAAGCCCGTTTTAGACATATTCATGTTGATGAGTTTCAGGACACTAATACTATTCAATATGCCTGGCTAAGACTGCTCACTGACGGTAAGGATAATCTCTTTGTGGTGGGTGATGATGACCAGTCCATTTACGGATGGCGGGGGGCAAAAATTGAAAACATCTATAACTTTCAAAAGCACTACCCTAATCACCAGGTCATTAAACTAGAACAAAACTATCGTTCAACCGGCACAATTCTTAAAGCCGCCAACAAAATTATCGCCAATAATGCCGGACGTATGGGTAAAGAGTTATGGACTGATTCTGGCGAGGGTGAACCCTGTGCCTTATACGCTGCCTTTAATGAACAGGACGAAGCTTATTTTGTCGTTGAACGCATAAGAGCCTGGGTTAACGAAGGCGGCTTACGCAGTGATGCCGCTATTTTATACCGCTCCAATGCTCAGTCACGTCAATTTGAAGAAAAACTGATGGCGACTGCCACTCCTTACCGGGTTTATGGGGGCTTACGCTTCTTTGATCGGGCAGAAATTAAAAATGCCCTCGCCTATTTACGCCTGATGTCTAATCGTGATGATGATGCCTCATTTGAACGGGTTATTAATACCCCGACGCGCGGTATAGGGGCTAAAACCATTGATGATATTCGTGCAATAGCGCGAGATCAAAGTCTTTCTTTATGGGCAGCCGCTATCGTATTGATCAATCAAAGAACACTATCTGCGCGTGCAACTAATGCCCTCATTGGTTTTTTAGAACTTATCAAAGCTCTGTCCGTCCAAGCGGTAGACCTGGAGCTTTATGAGAAAGTTAAGCGGGTCGTTGAAAATTCCGGACTCATGGAGCTGTATCAAAAAGAAAAAATGGACAAGGGTGAGGAAAAAGTAGAAAACCTTGAAGAACTGGTTAATGCTGCCCGACTCTTTAATTTTGATCAGGAAAACGAAGAAGGCATGAGTGAACTTGATCTCTTTCTGACCCATGCAGCACTTGAATCAGGTGATAACCAAGGCGATGATTTTGAAGACTGCGTCCAGCTCATGACGATTCATTCCGCCAAGGGTCTGGAGTTTAAGCTCGTATTCCTGGTGGGCATGGAAGAAGGCTTGTTTCCCTCTCAACAATCCGTCGATGATATCGCTCGCCTTGAAGAAGAAAGAAGACTCTGTTATGTCGGCATGACCCGTGCGATGAAACAACTGTATTTAACCTATGCAGAATCGAGACGCCTATATGGACGGGAAAGCTATCCTAGGCCCTCACGGTTTCTCCGTGAAATTCCTGCCGAACTCATACAGGAAGTCAGACTACGGGCAACGGTCAGCCGCCCTGCAACCAGTATTCAACCAAAAAATCCACCCTCAATAAGCACGGGTAGCTACCAATTGGGACAAAGAGTCCATCATGATAAATTTGGGGAGGGTGTGGTTTTACAAATAGAAGGATCTGGTGCCCAGGAAAGGGTTCAGATTAACTTTAAGCAGGTAGGCGTTAAATGGCTGATGCTGGCCTATGCTAAACTGGATGTACTATGAAATAAAATCACCCTGCACTCACATGATAAACACGTGAGTGCAGGATTATTTTAAAGCCTAGGGCGTTAAACCTTGTCCAATGACAATCACTTTTAACGCATTAGTACCACCTTCTACACCAGTCAAATCGCCTTTAGTGATGATAAATTTATCACCGTCTTTAGCTTTATGCCAGCGTCTGAGTTTCTCAACAATGGCACGATTAACCTCAGCATGATCATTATTACCTTCAAGATGAAAATACATAGGAAAAACCCCGCGATAGAGCGTCACTTTACCTAAGGTTTTTTCTTGACTGCTAAAAGCAAAAATAGGTATACCCGAACTAATCCTGGACATCCACAAGGGTGTTGATCCAGACTCGGTTAAACTAACTATGCCTTTAATTTTGTTATGGTTAGCCAAGTACATCGCAGACATGGCAATCGCTTCATCGACACGCTCAAACTGATCGCTGATACGATGATCTGATTGACGAACTATCGCCTGTTTTTCAGCTTCCAGACAAATACGATCCATCGCTTCCACGGCTTTAATCGGATAATTACCCGATGCCGTTTCAGCTGATAACATGATCGCATCAGTGCCATCATAAACTGCGTTAGCTACGTCAAATACTTCCGCACGGGTTGGAATCGGATTTTCAATCATAGACTCCATCATTTGAGTGGCTGTAATAGCCACACGATTAAGCTCTCTAGCCCGTTTAATCAATAGTTTCTGTACAGCCGGTAAGTTAGCATCGCCGATCTCAACACCAAGATCACCACGAGCGACCATGACCGCATCAGACGCTAAAATGATTTCATCCATCACATTAGGTACAATAGCTTCAGCCCGTTCAACTTTAGAAACAATACCGGCATAACAGCCTTCAGCTTCTAATAACCGACGTGCTTCATGTAAGTCTTCTGCACAACGAGGAAAAGAAATTGCCACATAGTCACACTGCATCAGTGCCACAGTTTTAATATCTTCTTTGTCCTTATCCGTTAAAGCGGCTGCAGAAAGACCGCCACCCAACAAGTTGATACCCTTGTTATTGGATAAGGCCCCGCCGACAACAACTGTACAGTTAACACGCATATCAACGACATTAACCACATCCAGCACGATTCGACCATCGTCAAGCAATAAACGACTGCCAGGCACAACTTCTAAAGCCAAAGGCTCATAAGTGATACCGACTTGAGTATTATCACCCAGTTTAGGATCAAAATTGATATCCAGGGCAAAATCCTGACCTTCTTCCAAATATACTTTCGTATCTTTAAAGCGGGCAATACGGATTTTAGGACCTTGTAAATCAGCTAGAATACCAACACGTCTACCGGTTTTTTTACTTAACTCCCGAATCAGATTGGCTCTATCAATGTGATCTTGAGCAGAACCATGAGAAAAGTTCATCCGGACAACGTCAATACCCGCTCTGAATAAGCCTTCGAGAACGCCAGGTTTATCCGTTGCAGGGCCGAGTGTGGCTAAAATTTTGGTTCTTCTTAACATTAATTAAATCCGTTATTTCGCGTTAACTAAAGCAATCGTAGTGTCAAGCATACGATTTGAGAAACCCCATTCGTTATCGTACCAGGACAGAACTTTAACTAAACGACCACCGATAACTTTAGTCAAAGGTGATTCATAAATTGATGAAGCTGGGTTATGGTTAAAATCGATAGACACTAAAGGCTTTTCATTGATATCTAAAATACCTTTTAATGCGCCTTGTGAAGCACCAGTCAAGATTTCGTCAATTTCAGCTTTAGTCGTATCTCTTGAAGCCTGGAACGTTAAATCAACCACAGAAACATTGATGGTAGGAACACGCATCGCAAAACCGTCCAGTTTACCTGCCAACTCAGGTAATACTAAGCCTACCGCTGCTGCAGCGCCGGTCTTAGTAGGAATCATGGATTGAGTAGCAGAACGGGCACGACGTAAGTCACTGTGATACACGTCTGTTAATACCTGGTCATTGGTGTAAGAGTGAATAGTGGTCATTAAACCGCTTTCAATACCAATAGTATCGTTTAAAGGTTTAACGATAGGCGCTAAACAGTTTGTTGTACATGAAGCGTTTGAGATAACAGTATCTGACACTTTTAAAATGTTATGGTTAACACCATATACAATAGTGGCATCAACATCGTTACCACCAGGAGCCGAGATAATAACTTTTTTAGCTCCTGCAATAATATGCGCAGAGGCTTTAGCTTTGCTGGTAAAAAAACCGGTACATTCATGAACAACGTCAACACCTAAATCTGCCCAAGGTAATTTTGAAGGATCTCTTTCAGAGAACACTCTAATTCTGTCACCATTGATAACGATATAATCACCATCAACAGTCACTTCAAATGGAAATTTACCATGCACAGAATCGTATTGTGTTAAGTGGGCATTGGTATTGCTGTCACCTAAGTCATTAATTGCAACTATTTCAATTTCATTAGTACGGCCTGATTCGTATAAAGCACGAACGATATTACGTCCAATACGACCATAACCATTGATTGCAACTTTAATTGGCATTGAGTATCTCCAGAGTGATGATTTGAAAAAATAAAAACTGATGAGTCGAAGCTTTGAAACTCAGTAACTATACCAAAATAGTAGGTCACTAGTCTATTGATGAAAGCACCCTATGCTTATTATATGCTTATTAACTGTGTAGCAATTTGATAAAATACCGTTATCATTCTCCTCTACTTCACTAAATCTTCACTTAACGTGTCAATAATCTACCCAGATCTTACGGCTCATTACCTATGTCCTCTATGTAATCAGGCATTACATTTAGACGCATTTAAAAAAACCTATGCCTGCCAAAATAAACACTGCTTTGATCGGGCTAAAGAAGGTTATTTAAATCTTTTACCCGTCCAGTTCAAGCATTCCAAAGAACCCGGTGATAGCAAACATATGTTGTCAGCCAGACGATTGTTCCTGGAAGCCGGTTTCTATGAGCCTCTCGCTAAAGGCCTGGCAATGATCGTCAATGTGACTCATCAACATAATCAGATCTATAGACTGCTGGATATGGGCTGTGGTGAGGGCTATTACAGCAGACAAATTGAACATTTTTGTGAACAACCCGCTCAGCTATTTATACATGGAAACGATATTGCAAAAGTGGCTATCGCGGCCGCTGCAAAAAAACAACCTTCTGCACACTTTGTGGTTGCCAGCTCTTCCAGACTGCCTTACTGCGATGATTACTTTGACATGGTACTACGGATCTTCGCACCCTCTAACGACAAAGAAATAAACCGGGTATTGAAGCCTTCCAGTCACTTACTTACCGTCACCCCTGGCCCCCGTCACCTCTGGCAGTTAAAAGAATTTATCTATACTGATGTCAAAGAACATGCTGAAGCAACCACCATCCCCAAAGGATTTGAACAATTAACCAGCCAACGGATTAGCTACAAAATTGCCCCGAATCCTGAACAAAGAACGGCGCTTCTACAAATGACGCCCTTTGCCTGGAGCGCTGGAGAACAGATTCAAACCACACTAACTACCCTTTCAGATCTCGATATTGAAGTTGAGTTCATATTAACCTTATCGAGAAAAGTCTCCTCAGGTATTATCTTTCCTGAAAATAGAACACCCTAAGCTATTGCCATAAATGAAAAAATTGCACTAAATGAATCTTTGATATATAAAGTTGCTGATTGGAACATATGACTATTTGTTCATGCAAGAATACGTGGTACTGATCAAAAATGACTCTCTTAAAATAAAAAGAAAATCTCATTACTTTTTGTGCGCTTCATCATATTTGATAGTACTGGGTACATCTATTTTGTTAAGCACATGCTGATCAAGTAGATGTTTTTGGCGTGAATATCTCTTGTTATCGACCTAATAACGTTAACCAGTGGTATTCAATCATTGATGTTTTGTACACTTTAAGGAATCCAGCACATGAAAAATCAAACGAGTCAATTGATCTCAAATTGCCTTACTGCCACCGCCCTACTGATTTCTGTACTTGCCCCCTGCAATGCGACTGCGACAGCTACGATCCCTGTCATAACCGACCAAGGTGTTCAGTGGACTGAGTCCACCAAAGAAAAATTCTATACCCAGGACCAGGGTTCCAGGATTATGCCACTGAAATGGATCAGTGCGCTAAAACAGGCAAACGGTTTACCTTTTTTGGCTGACAGCCTGGGCCGATATGGCTACCTGCCAAATCCAAAAAATACTGAAACTAACTTACCGGTTGGTTTTACAGTAGCAGATGAAAATGGTGAAAAAATAATTGGGATGAACTGTTCAGCCTGTCATTCCAGACAAATCGAAGTGTCTGGCGTTTCATATCGAATTGACGGCGGCCCCGCAATTACAGACATGCAAAGTTTTTTGAGTGATCTTCATAAAGCCGTCAATACCGTACTCAATAATTCCGATGCCTTCACTGAGTTTTCCCAAACCGTACTTGGCCCCACACCCAGCAAACTGGATACAGAAAAACTTCATACAGCTGTTGCAACCTGGTTTGAACCCTATGATGCTATTATCCAGAGATCGTTACCCACCGAATCGCCGTGGGGCCCATCAAGACTGGATGCCGTATCAATGATTTTCAACCGCGTCACAGGACTTGATATAGGCACAGCGCCTAACCATATTATTTTGGAAAACATCAAACGGGCTGATGTCCCTGCACGATATCCCTTTATATGGAACGCACCCATTCAAGACACAACACAGTGGCCTGGCTTTGCTCCAAATGGTAACCGGATCTTTGGTCTCTCCAGAAACCTGGGTGAAGTCTTCGGTGTTTTTGCAGACTTTCATCCTAAGAAGGACGAATCACGGCTACTCAAAGTTAATTATGTAGATCACAACTCCGCTAACTTCCATGGTCTGAATAAGCTGGAAAGCCTGATCAAGAAAATCGGGCCACCCAAGTGGCCCTGGAAATTAGATGCCACACTGGTTACTGCAGGCGAAAAAGTGTTTAGCAAAAAAGACCCCGCAGAAGGCAATGAGAGTTGCGCAGATTGTCATGCTATCAAAGAGGGAAAAACCCGTTCTTTAACCCACAAAACCTGGGCTACGCCATTAATTGATGTAGGTACTGACTCCAGAGAAGTTAATCTGCTAGGTTCTCAGATAAAAACAGGAGTTCTTGAAGGTGCGGTAATTTTCCCTACGAAACCACCACTCAAAGCCGTTGATTCAGCTTTTTCAGTATTGGGAACCGTGGTTGCAGGCTCCATTCTTCAACATTACCTTCCGGTTGAACTGGATGCAAAACAACAAAATGACCTAAGCAAACTGGATCAATTAAAAGCAAAATTTGCAAGCGAAGTAGAAAAGTTTGAAGATCTCGGCGACATAGGCAGTTTAGATGACCTCAAAGAAACCCTTGAAATCAAGAAACCCACGGCTTCACCCAGTTTTCCTTACGAATCCCGCGTACTCCAAGGCATTTGGGCAACGGCTCCTTACCTGCATAATGGCTCCGTATCCTCCTTGACTGAATTACTAACGCCATCAGCAAAACGGAGCTCAGCTTTCAAAGTGGGTCCTGCTTATGACATAGATACAGTTGGACTGGCAACGGAACAAACCAGGTTCAAATTTACCCTAAAAACCACCGATTGCAGTGATAGAAACTCCGGCAATAGCCATTGTGGTCATGACTACGGCACCCGTTTTACGCCTCAAGAGAAAAAAGCCCTACTTGAATACCTAAAACAACTTTAAGTCTTACTAGCCAGGAAAAATAGCGACGGAATATTTTTCCGTCGCCTTGCAAGTACTAAAAGCATTTAGAACATTAGAATACAATAGCTTAGAAGGTCAATAATGCCCGTCCAACAAGTACTAACAAATCAAAGAGTGCCCATAAAAATCTGGACGAATGATGTCGATGAGGCATCTCAAGCACAGTTGAATAACATTGCCAGCCGGATCGTGATCTTGCCTATTTCCCGGAAGGAACCGAACATTTTGATGATTACGTTGAAGCTGTGCATTGGGCACAGGAATATGCCATGCAAAATCGCCAATCGATGCTTGAGCTGGTTCTGGGCGCCTTAAAGAGACACCTTCCGCCCGTTCAGGTTACAACTGAAGTAGTAAATTGTCACCACAACTATGTCACCAAAGAACATCATTATGGCGAAAACGTATGGGTAACTCTCAAAGGAGCTATTCGGGCCAGGATAGGCGATATCGGCATTGTGCCTGGAAGCATGGGGACCCGGAGTTACATTGTCTCAGGCAAAGGCAACCCAGACAGTTTTTGTTCCAGTGCGCATGGTGCCGGACGCCGTATGAGTCGAACTGCGGCCGAAAAACAATTTACCCAAGCGGACTTAGCCACCCAAACCGCAGGTGTTATTTGTAGAAAAGATAAAGGTGTGCTTGACGAAATCCCTGCCGCATATAAAGATATTGACCAGGTGATGGCAAACCAAAACGACCTGACCGAAATTTTACATACTCTTAAACAACTTGTTTGTGTGAAGGGATAAACTGACTTCATTAACTGGAATTAACATCATGAAACTGCACATACCTACCATTCCATCCTCAGAAATCACACCTAAAGAACTGTTTTATAACCGTCGGAATTTTATGCAGTTAGCAGCCGGTGCAACCATGATGTCATTATTGCCCCAGTCTGTTTTTGCCGGTGATAAGCTACCCAATGTTAAAAAGGCAGATGAAACTCCAACTGATAAATTAACCTCTTTTAAAGATATCACCAGCTACAATAATTTCTATGAATTTGGGACCAGTAAAGAATCGCCCGCCGAGAATGCAGGCAGCTTAAAAACCCGGCCATGGACTATCAGCGTCGAAGGTGAAGTCAAGAAACCCAAGGTATATGATATCGAAGAACTATTAAAATTAGCCCCCTTGGAAGAGCGCATCTACCGCTTGCGTTGTGTAGAAGCATGGTCTATGGTTATTCCTTGGGTTGGCTATCCCCTGGCTGAATTACTCAAACTGGTTGAACCCACCAGCAAAGCCAAATTTGTCGAATTCATTAGCCTTGAAGACCATGATCAAATGCCCGGACAAAAGTCTGCTACACTTGAATGGCCTTATCGGGAGGGGTTACGTATCGATGAAGCCATGCACCCTTTAACACTCTTGACTGTGGGACTTTATGGTGAGGTATTACCTAATCAGAATGGCGCACCGATACGCCTTGTAGTTCCCTGGAAATACGGCTTTAAAAGTGCCAAGTCTATTGTAAAAATCCGGTTGCTTGAAAACCAGCCTACCACCAGCTGGATGAAAGCAGGACCCGCCGAATACGGCTTTTATTCGAACGTAAATCCAGCCGTTGATCACCCACGCTGGACTCAGGCTAAAGAACGGCGCATTGGTGAGTTTTTAAAACGCCCCACCCTACCCTTTAACGGATACGAAGATCAAGTTGCTCACTTGTACTCCGGCATGGATTTAATTAAAAACTTTTAGTAAAGATGTCTCTTAAAAACATTAATGTGAAGGTGCTAGCCCAGATAAAGATCATTGTCTTTCTATTGGCTTTAATTCCGTTGACTCAACTAGCGATAGGCGCTTACTTCGATGGACTGGGTGCCAATCCGATTGAAAAAATAACCAGAACCACCGGTTATTGGGCGCTAACCTTTTTATTGATTACGTTAACAGTGACACCCTTACGGCGATTTACCGGCTGGCAGTGGCTCATGCGTTTACGGAGAATGCTGGGATTATTTGCGTTCTTTTATGCCAGCTTGCACTTCTTGACCTATGTCGTGCTAGATCAGTTTTTCGACTGGGAAAGTATCACTCACGACATTATTAAACGGCCTTATATTACTGTCGGATTCCCCGCTTTTGTCTTACTTATCCCACTGGCCATTACTTCCAATAACCGGCTCATCAAGTTATTGGGCGGCAAAAAATGGCTTTCATTGCATCGGTTGGTTTATATAATCGCCATAGCCGGTGTCGTGCATTATTGGTGGCTAGTCAAAAAAGACATTACCAATCCGCTGACGTTTGCAGTGTTGCTTGCCCTATTACTGAGCATTCGTTTGGGATACTGGCTGCGAAGTTTGTCTCGGCAATGGGGTGTATCTTAAAAGATGAGAACCACCCTCGCTCCCCAGCTTACAGACTCGCACCAAAGCCGCCCAAACCTCCATTGGATACGCTTTGTGCTGCCATTGCTCGTTATTTCACTCTTAATCGGCGTAACAGGTGCAGTCGGTTATCGGTACTTAAGTAAAGAAATACGCCGTGAGAACGACCGCACCCTGGCTGTAATCGCAGAGCAGAAACGGCAACAAATTGAAGCCTTACTCGCTGAGGCCCGAATTGATACTGATTTGACCTTTTACGGGCACTCACAGATTGAGATAGTTTTCAGCCAATGGCAAAATGGTGGACGGAAAGATGGGGTAAGTCTAAAACGGATGCAGGAACTGATGGCGCAGATGGCGAAGGCCCGAGGCTGGGCAGGGTTAACCGTACTCGACGCTGAGGCCCGTCCGGCATTTGCTATTGGCGAAGCCGATATCCAGAACTACAGGAATTTGATCCAGAGTATCTTGCAACGGCCACGTACCGAACTCATCGATTTACACATAAATACCAAGGGCGAAGCTCAATACGGCATCCTGGCACCTATCGGGTCGCCAGATATGTCGCCACTGGGCGTAGCCTATGTAACATGGAGCGCAGATAAAGCGCTGAACCCTCTGGTCGGAACCTGGCCGGTACCCACCCAGACAGCGGAAACCTACCTGGTCCGGCGTGACGGTGATGGGGTGCGCTTTTTGACCCCACTACGCTTCCGATTCGATCCAGCGCTCTCACTAACCCTACCCTTGAACAGACCAGAAATGCCAGCGGCTAGAGCAGCTCGCGGAGAACGGGGCATTATCGAGGGTGGTCGTGATTATCGCAACATTCCGGTGCTGGGCTATGCCGCTGCAGTCACTGGGACGCCCTGGCTGATGATCGCCGAGATTGACGAATCAGAGGCCTATGCCCGGATTCAAACCATGGCCTGGATAACAGCCTTGGTCGTCGGCTTTGGCCTACTTCTGGTGTATTACGCGGGCTACCTGTTATGGCGTCGAGACCAGCAGCGTCAAGAATTGACCTCTCTGAAAACCCATCAAATTGCTGAGTCCCGGTTTCGCGTTATCTTCGAGCAGGCCCCGATGGGCGTGGCTCTGGTCGATTCAAAAACCGGGCAGATTCTGGAAGCAAATCTGCGCCTTAGCGAGATCGTAGGTCATACTCCTGAAGAATTGGTAGGAACCAATCCCCAACTCACTTTCACACATCCAAATGACAGACAGGAAAGTCTTGATCAAATACAACGACTGAAAACCGGTGATATCAGCGGATACCGTTTAAACAAACGCTATCTGAGGCCAGACGGCTCCATCGTCTGGGCCAGCGTAACCTGCGCACCCGTTCAAGTTGATACCGACGGCACCCAGCGCTATCTATACATTGTCGAAGACATCAGTGAGCGTAAGCGTTACGAGCAAGAATTAAGACAGGCACATGATGCTGCGGAAGCGGCTAATGCTGCCAAGAGCGAGTTCCTCGCCCACATGAGCCATGAGATTCGTACTCCGATGAACGCAGTGCTCGGTTTGGCCCAAGTACTGGAACGAGAACCGCTCGTCGGAAAGCAGCGAGAAATGGTTGAACGTATCCGGACTGCCGGCCAGTCCCTCCTTGCCATTCTGGATGATGTACTTGACTTATCCAAGATTGAGGCCGGACAACTACGCATCGAACCTCGCCCTTTTGACTTAAGGGCTCTGCTGGCAAACCTTGATAGCCTGATGGGCCAAGTGGCTGGCACTAAAGGACTTTACCTCCGAATAGTACCTCCAGCAACCCATTTAAGACTCTTATTCGGCGATGGACTACGTCTGGAGCAAATATTGTTTAACCTAACCGGAAATGCGATCAAGTTCACCGAGCGGGGGGAAGTGTCGATTCTTGTTAAAATGCACGATATCACCGAAACGACCGTACTACTTCACATCGAAGTTCACGACAGTGGCATTGGTATTGCGCCCGAAGCGCTAGCAACGCTATTTTCTCCCTTCACACAAGCAGACTCAGGTATTAGCCGCCGTTTTGGCGGCACAGGTCTCGGCTTGTCCATCTGCAAACGTCTGGTGGAACTGATGGATGGAAAGATTGGCGTCGAAAGCCAAATCGGCCAAGGTAGTACCTTTTGGTTCGAGATACCTTTTCAACAATGTGACGAAACCGATAAGAACGTTGAGGCCACCACACCCACGCCCATTTCATCAGGGCCGCGTTTAACAGGATCACATCTGTTAGTAGTTGACGACAGCGCCATGAATAGGGATTTAATGGAGCGGGCATTACTGCTTGAAGGTGCAACGGCTACCCTGGCCGCCGATGGTCAGCAGGCCGTTCAGCTTCTCAAAACCCGATCAGAGGTATTCGATGCGGTGCTGATGGATGTAGAAATGCCTGTAATGGATGGCTTAACTGCTGTCAGATTGATTCGTGAAGAACTAGGCTTAACCAATCTGCCGATCATTGCCTTTACCGCTGGAGTACGTGACGTACAACAATCTGCAGCCTTTGCAGCGGGGGTAAACGACGTCCTGGCTAAACCAATGGATCTGGAACAAATGGCGGCTTCCAATTTAAGCCGGGACAAAATCAAGCACCCGTTGCTCAGTCCTGTATCATGAGTTAATGACAAAAAAAACAAAACAACACAACACTAGAAATCCGAGCAACGAGCCGTCTGATTATCACCGACCTGGCAGGTTG
>CAIPPE010000029.1 GCA_903866825.1 uncultured Methylococcaceae bacterium | reverse complement strand
CAAACGGGGGGTGCCGCCCAAACAAGCGTCAAAAGACGTCTTTTCAAATAACAAACGATGGGCGCTCTCTAATACCCGAGCGGTAACGAGGGCCTATCCCAATAGTTGGTTTATTAACCTGAAAGGGCAGGAAATACGCTCTGATCAAAAGCAGGCGCATTGGTTTGATGTTTCTCAATGGATATGTCTTGCATGAGGAGCCGTGTACGGATCCGTACGCACGGTTCTGTGGGCAGACGGAGGCTGCTGCCTCCTCTGACCCGATGTAGAGCCAAAGGCGGTGTATCCCCTGTTTGATTTTATATTCGACGGTTTTCAACGTGCTGGCGTAATTGACTCCTTTCGCACGAAAGATCGTCAATTACTGTTAGCCTTAGATGGCACTCAATATTTTTCGTCGCAAAAGCTACACGGTGCATGTTGTTCAAACAAAACCCACGGCAATGGTAAAGTCAGTTATTCGCACACGGTAGTGACGCCGGTATTGGTTAACCCTGACCGCGACAAGGTCATTCCTCTGGCTCCAGAATTTATCAGGCCGCAGGATGGCCATGAAAAGCAGGATTGCGAAATCAACGCCTCCCTGCGCTGGCTGGAAAGCAGCGGTAGCCAGTTTGCCGCACTGGGCACTGTCGTGCTCGGCGATGATCTGTACTGTCACGAGCCATTTTGCCGGGCATTGCTGGCCCACGGGCTTAAATTCATCCTGGTTTGTAAGCCCGACTCACATAAAACCTTATACGAATGGGTTAATGATCTTGAGCGTAATGGTGTGATCAAAACGGTGGTGCGTAAACGCTGGACTGGCAAGCGGAATGAAATAGATACTTATCGTTATGTTGATACGGTGCCATTGCGGGATGCCGATGACGCCTTGCTCGTAAACTGGTGCGACATCATCACTCGCACAGAAGACGGAAAAGTGCTGTATCGGAATGCATTCGCCACTTCCTTGGCGATTGGCGATGGTAATGTTGCAGAGGTGGTTGCCTCAGGACGAGCAAGGTGGAAAATTGAAAATGAAAACAATAATACGCTGAAGACCAAAGGCTATCACTTTGAGCATAACTTCGGTCATGGTGATCAGTTTTTATCTTCTTTGCTGGCGACGCTAATCTTGCTCGCCTACTTGTTGCATACGCTGCTGGATTTAATGGACGACAAGTTTTGCCTACTTCGGCAAAAGCTGCCTTCACGTCGGCGCTTGTTCGATGATATGAAGGCGCTGACGACTTATTTATGTTTTGATAGCTGGGAACACCTGCTTGATTTTATGCTGGAGGGCTGGTCATATACCCCGGAAAGCCGGATTGCTCGCCCACCAAAACCTGGAATTGGGTAGGTTGTGGTCATAATGAGAATTGCTGATCCTCTCATTTGTTAATACAGCGACCAGCAAAAAAGATTATAATACCTCTCCCCGGTTTATTTATCTCTCAGTTTTCTTTTGAAAATCCCATGTATTACCAAGGCGTAAAAAAAACTATCGTACAGCGGCCTGTTAGAAAAAAGGGGGCGCAGTTAGGAAACATTCATCCCTTGCTCTGCCGATTGTTTCTGGCTCGCGGTGTCACATCTGAAACAGAACTTGATATTACCCTGGCAAAACTCCCATCTCCGTGGTTGTTATCAGGCATGGAAGAGATGGTTTCTCACTTACTGATTGCTATTAATGATAAACAGCATATTACTATCGTGGCAGATTTTGATGCTGATGGTGCAACCAGTTGTGCAGTAGCCATCAAAGGTCTGTATCTGCTTGGGGCAGAACAGGTGTCCTTTGTGGTCCCCAATCGCTTCGAATACGGGTATGGCTTGACACCTGAAATCGTCGATCTGGTTAAATTGAAAAATCCTGATGTCATAATTACGGTTGATAATGGAATATCCAGTGTTGAAGGCGTAGAGGCTGCAAAAGCGCTAGGCATCAAAGTACTTATAACTGATCATCATTTACCTGCGTTTGAGTTGCCTGACGCTCATGCAATCGTTAATCCCAATCTGGTTGACGATAAGTTCCCTTGTAAGTCCATAGCCGGTGTTGGCGTGATATTTTACGTGTTAATGGCTTTAAGAAGCCGTTTAAGGGATATGGGCTGGTTTGAAAAACATCAACGTCAAGAACCCAATTTGGCACAATTGCTCGATTATGTGGCTTTGGGCACGGTTGCAGATGTGGTGGCACTGGAACAAGTTAATCGAATTTTAGTCCATCAAGGCTTATTAAGAATCCGCACAGGGCGGAGTCATCCAGGCATTAATGCATTGATTGATGTAGCGGGTAAAAATGTTCAAACCATCACTGCAGCGGATTTGGGGTTTTCTCTTGCGCCTCGCTTAAATGCCGCTGGACGTATGGACGATATGTCCCTAGGGATTTGCTGTTTGCTCGCGGACGATCCAGTGTCTGCAAAAAGTATGGCGGGACAGCTAGATGGTTTAAATAATGAGCGTCGAGAAGTTGAAGAGTTGATGAAGCATGAAGCCATGACTTTAATGAGTGAGATGAAAGCGCTGGATAAGCAGCACTTGCCCGCCGGTGTTTGCTTGTTTGACTCCGGTTGGCATCAAGGGGTGATAGGGATATTAGCGGCAAGGATAAAAGACCAAATACATCGCCCCGTGATTGCCTTTGCACCAGCGGGTAAGGATTTAATAAAAGGCTCGGCTCGATCTATACCTGGCATTCATATTCGGGACGTGTTGAGTGATATTGCTGTAGCTTACCCAAAGCTATTAAGCATGTTTGGTGGGCACGCCATGGCAGCAGGCTTAACGATAAACATGCATGATTATCCACCGTTTGCATTAGCTTTCGATGAGATGGTAAGTAAGCGCTTGGCGGATGTTGATCTGGAACAAAAAATACTGTCGGATGGCGAGTTGTCTGAAGTAGAAATGACGCTTGAAACTGCGGACTTAATACAAAATGCAGCGGTTTGGGGGCAAGAGTTTCCTGAGCCCTTGTTTGATGGGGTGTTTGATGTGTTGCAAGCGCGTATTGTGGGTCAACGGCATCTTAAATTGGTTTTAAGAAAACCAGAGGGTCAATTACCTGTCGATGCGATTGCTTTTTTTGTGGATCAACCAGAGCATTGGTTAGGTATGAGGCAAATTAGAGCGGCTTACAAGCTGGATATCAATGAGTTTAGAGGGAATCGAAGCATTCAGCTTATTGTGCAATATTTTGAAAAGCAGGCATAAAAAAGGGCGGATAAACCGCCCTTAGACCATCACACTAAAAAGTCTTATTTTTTAGCCGCTGGGGCCTCAGCTTTAGCTGGTTCAGCAGGCTTATCAGTTGCTGGCGCTTTTTCTTTAACAGTTTCTTCAACAATGACTTCTTCTGCTACAGTTTTACCGTTTTTATCCTTCACTTCTTCAACGACGACTTCTTCAGTCACTGGCTGTCCTTCAGGTACTTTATTGGCAGCAGCATCGGGTGCTTTAGGTGGTTCGTCTTTAACAGAAACCAGGATTTCTACTTTTGCGTTTTTACGCAATCCTTCCACCATGGTTTGGACTTTTTTACGTTGTAAGTAAGGCGTCAGTTGATCTTTTACTGAATCAAGTGGAGGCGGTGTTTGAGCGCGAGAATCTTCTCTTAAGATAATGTGCCATCCGAATTGCGTTTGTACAGGCGTTTTAGTGTACTTACCTTTTTCAAGTTTAACAACGGCTTCTGAAAAAGGCGCAACCATTTGTCCAGCAGTGAACCAGCCTAAATCACCACCGTTTTGTGATTCTTTAGCATCCAATGAGTTTTTGTTTGCTAATTTAGCAAAATCAGCTCCTTTGTCCAGTTCAGCAATCAACTTCTTGGCTTCAGCTTCGGTTTTAACCAAAATATGGCGAGCTTTATATTCAGTACCATTGAGCGCAGAAATTTTACTATCGTATTCCGCTTTAATTTCAGCATCAGTGACTGGATTTGCTTTGATGTAGTCTTGAACATCAGCTTGAGTCAATAAAGTCTTTTTTGCGCTTTCAAGTTGAGTAACGATAGACTCAGACTTATCCAGTTGTTTTTGAACGGCATCTTGAACCAGGATCTCACGTTGAATGAGCTCTTCAATTAATTTCTCTTTAGGGAAAGTTTGACCGTGACCCCGTTCAGCGATTTCTTTTTCAAGTTCTGTTAAAGTAGCTTTTGAAATGTATTGACCGTTGACAACCGCAACGGCATCCGCTTTAGAAACGGTTGGTGCCGAAGAAGTAACGCTTTCAGTACCTGCTTTTTGATCGCAGCCTGCTAAAAATACAGTACCAGCAACTAGCAAGGGGATAATCTTTTTTTTCATTTATAAACTTCCTTTAGTTTCTTCAGAGGGTGATAGAGCATTAATGCCTAAGGCATGAATCTGGTGTTTCATTAACTCGCCTAACGCCTGATAAATGAGCTGGTGACGTTGAACTAATGATTTTCCTTCAAAAGCGGCTGATATGATAGTGACATGATAATGACCGCCACTGCTGCTTGCGCCGGCATGACCGGCATGTCCAGCACTGTTATCAAGGATTTCCAGTAAATCAGGTTTTAAAGCGTCATTCAATTGTTGTTTAATTTGTTCAGATGTCATTGCGGAAATACCTTTTTAAATGGTTTAACGACTACTTTAGCATAAACCCCCGCATCGATATAGGGGTCGCTATTGGCCCAGGTTTGAGCCGCTTGCTGATTCTCAAATTCGGCGACAATCAGGCTGCCGATAAATCCTGCATCTCCCGGGTTTTCAGTATCAATTGCCGGATGAGGTCCAGCAATAAGCAAACGTCCTTCGTCTTGAAGGATCTGAAGTCTTTTAATGTGCTCATGGCGAACAGAAAGCCGTTTTTGTAAGCTATCGGCTACATCTTCGCTAATAATTGCGTATAACACAGGTTATTGCTCTCCGTCTGGAATATATTTATATAAAAACAGCATTTGTACTACCATAAAAATAACCATTAATCCCGGCGCTATAAAGGTTTTAAAGGTTACCCAGTCGTCAGTGTTGTAATTGTACATAACATAGACATTAATAAAGCCAACGATGATAAAGAAGCTTGCCCAGCTAAAGTTTAAGCGTTTCCAAATCAGAGCCGGCAGTGTCAGGTTGCCAGACATCATTCTTTCAATAAAGGTTTTTTTACCAATAAAGTGGCTGCTTAAAAAGACAATGCCGAACAGCCATTCAATAATGGAAAACTTCCATTTGAGATATTGTTCATCATGTAAGTAAATAGTTGCACCACCGAACACTACGACCAACCCCAGCGTAATAAGTTGCATTGTTTCAACTTTACGGTACCTAATAAAGGCATAACCCACTTGTATGATGGTTGCTACAATCACTACAGCCGTCGCAATATAAATATCGTAAAGCTTGTAGGCTACAAAAAATAAAATAATCGGTATAAATTCAAACAGTTGTTTCATATTATTAAAAGGCTGAAGTGGGAGCAGGTATAAGCGCCTAAAGTTCCCTAGAGATCAAGCTGATCACTACGAAGGATAAGTTATGTTTAGTTATTATTGAATAGGATCTCAAATTCTGGGCATTGTAGAATTTTTCAACTCGAATGTACATGCTTGTCATCGTGTTTCTGCTTGAGCCTGTTTTGAGTCAGTTTAAGTCATGATAATATTGACGATATAATGGAGTTGCGTAATTATTTCAGCCAGGTCATGAATTCAGTTAAACATACTATCTTATAGAGTCTAATTTTTCCCAATAAAATATTAAATAGGGTGAAGACAACAAGCTATACATTTCTTTTCCTCTTGGTATGGGTAGTTTTTGAAGCAACATTGGGGGCGAGCCTGTCTTTGCAGTTGATCAGCAAAGCTCCTCTGAATTTAGGGGGGGCTGAAACTGATCAGCAACTTATTGATGCAGCGGGACAGGGTGACTTGGTTAAGGTCCAGACACTACTGACTGCGGGTGCCAATGTCAATGCAAAGACTAAAATCGGCGAAACCTCATTGATTGCTGCATCTGTTAATGGTCACCAAGAACTCCTGCAATTACTGCTCGAAAAGGGAGCCGATGTTAATGTAAAGACTAATGACGGAGAAACGGTGTTGACGTATGCTGCTGAAAGGGGGCAATTAAGAGCTGTTCAAGCGCTGCTTGCAAAAGGAGCCAAAGTCAATGTAAAGAGCAATGACGGTGGAGCCGCTATGTGGTTATCGGCTTTAAATGGTCACCAAGATGTTGTGCAAATTCTGCTTGCCATGTCGTGATCAAGGGCCTTAACCGCTTCAATACCTCGTAATTTTCCTCGCCGGGAATACTCGCCAAGGTTTACGGTAGCTTTGGTATCCACGCTAATCCGCAACGTATTCGGATCGGCTTCCAATTTAAGCCGGGACAGTTTTCAAAAACAATGGGTTACGAATAGCGTGTTCTCTGCCTTTTCTTGGCAGCGGAAGTGCGCCCATTTCAT